>CAMLNH010000035.1 GCA_946481355.1 uncultured Curvibacter sp. | reverse complement strand
GCGTGCTCAACGACCACAGCGTCTGGATCCTGCAGAGCCGCTACCTGGCCCACCATGGCTGGAACGTGCTGGCCGTGGATCTGCCGGGCCACTGCCGCAGCAACGGTGAAGCGCCGTCCACGGTGGAAGAAGCTGCTGACTTCATCGCTGCGCTACTCGACGCTGCGGGCGTGCAGCGCGCCGCCCTGGTAGGCCACAGCTGGGGCTCGCTGATCGCACTCGAAGCCGCGGGCCGGCTCAAGGAACGCATCAGCCACCTCGTGCTCGTGGGCACAGCCTACCCCATGAAGGTCTCGCAGGCCCTGCTCGACGCCTCGCTCAAGGAGCCCGAGCAGGCGCTGAAGATGATCAATGTGTTTTCGCGCAGCACCCTGGCGGCCCCCCCCTCTGCCCTGGGGCCAGGCACCTGGGTCTACGGCGCCAGCCTGGCCCTGGGCCGACGCGTGCTGGCCAGCAACCGCAAGACCAACGTCTTCCACCGCGGCTTCCTGGCCTGTGACCGTTACAGCCATGGCGAAGAGGCCCTGCGCACGATCACCTGTCCTGTGCTCTTCCTGCTTGGAGCCCAGGACCAGATGACCTTGGCTAAGAACGCCCAGGGCCTGATCAAACTGGCGCGCGACAGCGGCAAGCAGGTGGAGGTGCTGAACCTGCCCGTGGGCCATCACCAGATGACCGAAGCACCGGAAGAGACGCTGGCAGCGATCCGCGGTTTTCTGGGCCGATGAGGCAAGGCCTCAGAAACCGACGCGGCCCCAGAGGAAAACGATGTTGCCGTAGCCGGTGCCGCCGGGCAGAAAGGTGGCGTTGAGCGTGACCCGGCCGTAGCTGACCGAGGCGATCGGCAGCACACCGGGAATCGGCATGTAGTTGCCGACATCCGAGCGTGCCGTCACGAGCACGGTGTAGCCCACACCGGCATGCAGGCCCTGCGGCGGCCCCCAGATCCACTGGTAGCCATAGCCCATGATGGGCTGGGCCTTGCTGTGCGAATCGAGAAACACCATGCCGTACCAGCCCTGCCAGTTGCCATCGGCGTCATAGCGGCTGCGGCCGTAGCCCAGGCCCCAGGCATCCTCGCGGTAGCTGTCGATCTTTTCCCGCGTATAGGCGTAGCGCAGGTGATGGGCCCGGAAAGGCAGGTAGACCTCGTCGCGACCCTGGGTCCAGGTATCGGAAAGCTCGCGGCAGAGCCTGTCCCATCTCCCCTCGCCCGGATCACAGGCTGCCCGCGCAGGCAGCGTGAACGACAGACACAACATCAAGGCCGACAGAAAGAAACGCACGCAAACTCCTCTGGCTACGGATCAGACCGTAGCACAGGAAGGTGGCTCTTCAACCCCGGTGCAACAAAGCCTTACTTGCCAGCGAGCAGCCGCGCCATGGCCTGGTCAGCATCAGCCTTGAGCGGGCTGTCGGGATAGGCCTTGGCAAACTCGGCGAAAGCCGCCTGGGCCTGCTCCTTCTGCTCGGTCTCGACCAGGCCCATGGCCTTCTGGAAGGCGGTCAGCTCATCGGCATCGATGGAGTGGGGCTTGGCCTCACCCTTCCAGTAGACGTCGCTGGCCTCGACAGCCGAGCCGCGCACGCCGCCCACGGCCGTGGTGGTACCCAGTTTCTTCTGCGGTGTCATCTGCTCGATCTTCATGCGCAGGCGCTCCCAGAAACCGGACCAGGAATCGCCTGGCACACCACTCTGGGCATGGGCCAGGGGCACAACAATGGCAAACAGCAGGGGAATCAGCTTCTTCACGGCAGGGCTCCAAGAGTCAATGCGCACATATTGGAAGTATCGGAGACGACGTTCTGAAATCAAGCCCCGCCGGCGACACCCGGGCGGCCGTCTGTCTACTTTTTCTCGCGCGCGGCAGCTGCCGGCCGCGCACGCGTCGACGACAGGGTGTTCATGAGTTCCAGACCCAGGGCTTTGTACTTGGTGGCCACGCTCGCATCCACCTTCTGGGCACGGGCAAAGGCCTCCTTGGCCTTGTCGACGTTCTTGCCAGCCTTGTAGGCCTGGGCCAGGTTGACCAGGATCTCGGCATCCTTGGTGTCGGCCCTGGCAGCGTCGGCATAGAGCTTCTGCGCTTCGCCGTACTGGCTGTCGAGCATGTGCAGATTGCCCAGGTTGTTGAGTGCGGCCGCGTTGCGCGGCTGGGCCTCGACCACCTTGCGGAAGTACTTGCGCGATTCGGCGCGGTCGCCCTGGCGAGCCAGGATGATGCCCACCTGCAGGTGGGCATCCATGTCGGACGGATTCTTCTGGATAGCCTGCAGGTAATGGCGCGTCAGCGTCTGCGAGCTGATCTTGAGCACCGAGAGCAGATCGCCGGGGAAATTGCGCTCGATGACCTCGCGCGTGACCTGGGGCGCACGCCAGGGATCGTCGGGCAGGCCCGCGGGCTTGAACTTCTCCCAGGCGGCGTGCACGTCGAAGATGGCAAAGCCCTCCTTGCTCTTCTCTCGATAGTAAGTGGCAGCGCCCGTCTCCCAGGCCTTGATGAAGGACTTGCCGACCAGCGTGACTTCGACCGGGATCCAGAGCATGCCCTCATGTGCCACGTACATGTTGTCCATGGTGTAGCCATCGGCCGGCGCCTCGACGCCCGTGGCCAGCATCATGAGCATGTGGCCCGGCACCAGCAGCTTGCGGGTAGAGATGCCCAGGCTCTCCAGCGCTGCGGCATAGAGGGCCACAAGGTCGTCACAGTCGCCCGAACGGCGCTGCAGGGTCTCGCGCGGGTACTGGATGTAATCCACATAGTCGACCTTGTTCGAGGTCACCTGGTAGGGGTTGGTCGGGTCCTGCACATAGGTCACGCCCAGCGCGCCCAGGGTGTTGAACAGAGCCGCGGCCAGCTGCGTCGGTTCCTTGTTGGCACCGAACTCCGAGGCCACTGCGCGCGCGAAGTTGATCAGCAGCGGATCCTTGGGCGTGATGAAGGCGGCATAGCGCTCGCGTTCGTCCCAGCTCATGCGGTGCTTGTCGTAGATGTTGATGGTTTTGATCTGGCTGTAGACCTTGGCCTGGCCGTTCTCGAAGTACCCCGCCTCGATCTTGGCCTGCACCGGCGTGTCTTCGGTCAGCGTGAGGATGTTGTTGTTGAACACGGCCTTGAGCGCGACTTCACGGCTGGCCCCCGGAGCCAGCTCGGGGATGCGCTGCTCGGTCGGGAAGTCCATGAAGTTGTTCAGCACGAAGCTGACCTTGATGTCGTTCATGGGGTTGCGCGTGTTGTTCGTGAGCTTGATCGTGCCCACGCCGTCCTTCTCGTAGAGCTTGTAGCTGTTGGAGAAGACGTTGTGCAGATGGCTGGCGTCGATGTCCAGCGGCGCGCGCGTGTCGGCCTGGGTGCTGAATTGCACAGCCTGTTTCTCGGACTCCACACCGTCCACGCTGCGGGCCGTCACATACAAAGTGTAGGCCGTGCCGGCATTGAGGTTGTCGCGCTGGAACTCGGCGCTGCTGCTCTCGGCCAGCTTGCTGAACTTCTCGCCGTCCTTGGCGTAAAGCACATAGGCGGTGACCAGCTTGGGATCGAGCGGCTTCCAGCTCAGGCGTACGCGGGAAGTTCCAGCCTCGGCCTTGAGTTCCTCCAGCGGCGGCGGTGTGTACTGCAGGGCGGCACCACTGACCGCTGCGCTGGCCGGTCCCTCGCGCCCCTCGGCCGTGGCTGCCGCCACGCGGTAGTGAAAGTTCAGGCCGGGCTTGAGGCCGCTGTCCACAAAGTCCGCGGTCTTGCTGCTGCCCACGGGCAGGTAAGGACCGGCCTCGCTTTCGGCTCGGTAGATGCGGTACTGCTGCACATAGGCCAGGGGCGAGGCCGCCCAGCGCAGCGTCACACCGTGCACCGCGGGCTGGGTCACGAGCTGCTGCGGTGCGCGCGGACGGTACTGGGTGCTGAAGAGCTGCACACGCGACTCGCCGCGCTCGGCGATGAAGAAGCTGCTCGCATCGCGCGCGACAATGGCCTCGGCCTGGGCCAGCTCGCCGGCGGCATTGCCCGCGGTGCCGAAGCCGCGCAGCAGACGCCCCTCATGGCTGTAGACACGCACGCGATCGGGTGAAAGCACGAAGACCTCTTCCTGCGTGGCCAGCAGGCCCACGGGGTCGCGCAGACGCTCGTCCTCGCGCGCCGGGTCGTTGCCGAACTCGCGCAGCGGCTCACCTGCTGCCGAATACACCGTGACGCTGCCGCGGCTGGTGTCAAGCACGAAGAGCTGATCCTTGTCGTCGATGGCCAGCGCCGAGGGACGACCCAACCTGTCCTTCATGCCATTGTCGATGAGCTTGAAGAACACGCCATCGGGGCTGAAGCCCTGGATGCGGCCGTTGCCGCTGTCGGCCACATAGACGCTGCCGTCACTCGCGATGACGAAATCATTGGGTCCGTCGAACTGGCCGTTGCGGCTGCCGCTGCGGCCGACGGTGAGCACGGGGTTGCCATCGGCATCGAGCTTGTGCAGCTTGTCATTGCTGCGCTCCAGCACCCAGAGCGCGCCTGCCTTGTCGAAGGCCAAGGCCGTGGGCCGGATGCCCTTGAGCGGCATCTCGGTGGTCTTGCCACCCTGGTGACGCAACAGCAGCTCGCGGTCGCGTGCCACGGCCACCAGTGTGTCCTTGCCGTCCCAGGCCAGGCGGCTGACGGCCAGCGGCACACTCTGCTGCCAGCGCACCGAAGGCTGGCCGTTGGCGCCGGGCGCGGCCTGCACCACAGCTGCAGCGCCCGTACGGAAGTGATGGACCAGACCGCGCTCACGGTCTCCCACATAGACCTGGCCCGCAGCCACCGCCAGACCGGCCAGGCTCTGGAACTGGCCCCGGCCATCGCCGCGCGAACCGAACAGGCCGGCCATGCGGCCCTGCCCGTCATAGCGCTGCACGGCATAGCCCTCGGCATCGGCTACGAACACGCCGTCGGATGCAAGCTGCAGGGCCACGGGCTTGCCGTTCTTGGGCAGCAGGCGCAGATGGCGCCCGTCGGCAGCATAGACTTTGACCTGCGAGCGGTCGCTGAACAGGCCGCCTGCGTTGTCCAGCACATGGATCTGCCCGGCCGCGTCCACGGCCACGGCGATGGGCTTTTCCAGTTTGTAGGGCACCTTCTGCTCGTCCAGCGCCTTGTTGGCGGCCACGCTGTCGATGGGCAGGGTGTAGAGGAAGACACCGTTGTCGCCGTAGAGCTGGATGCGGCGGTTGCCGGTGTCGGCCACATAGACGATGCCGCCGGCATAGGCGATGCCCTGCGGCGAGGACAGACCGCCTTCGCTGCTGCGGCTGCCGAACTGGCCCCTGTGCTTGCCGTCACGGCCGTACATCACGACACGGTTCTCGTCGCTGTCGAGCACATAGACCGTGTCTTCAGAAACCGCCACCGACTCGGCCAGCCCCAGCAGCTTGCCACCGCGCGCGTCCTTCATCTGCAGGCTGAAGGCGGGCTGGCCCGTACCGACGTCCAGTGCATCGACCTGGCCGTTCTTGCGCGCCACGTAGAGGTGCTTGTCGTCCATGCCCAGCAGCTTGCGGGTCTCGGCTGCGGGGATGGGGCGCACGTATTCGATCCGGGCCGGCGCACTGCCTTGCGCCAAGACGCCGCCCTGCAGCAGCAGGCCCAGGGCGGCAATGGTGATGAGACGCATGATGTCTGTCCTCTTTACTTGTCCTGCCGGTTGAACACGCCATCCCATTCGGGCCCCGCCGGCGCCACCTTGAACTGCAGGCAGCGCTCCAAATATAGCCGGCTCGGCATGTCGTTGGGGTACTCGGCCAGGATGGCGAGGAAGGATTTCTCGGCCGCGTCCCACTGCTGCTGGCGGAACTGCACCAGCGCCGCCGCAAACAGGGCTTCGAGCCGGTCCTCCTGCGTCTGCGCGGCACCACGCAGCTCGTGGATGGCCACGGGAATGTCCTTGCCGGCCACGCGCACACGGTCCAGGCGCCGGTAGCGGAAACTGTCGCAGGTCTTGAGGTAGGTCTCGTCGCCCACCACGAAGTCCACGCCGAAGTACTTGGCCATGCCTTCCAGGCGCGAGGCCTGGTTGACGGTATCGCCGATCACCGTGTATTCCATCTTCTGCCCGCGCGAGCCGATGTTGCCGGCCACCACGTCGCCGCTCTGCAGTCCCCCGCGGATTGCGAAGGGTTCGACACCCTGCTGGCGCCATTGCTCACCCAGTTCGGTCATGAGGTCGCGCATGGCCAGGGCACAGGCAACCGCCCGCTTGGCGTGGTCGGGCTGGGGCAGCGGCGCCCCCCAGTAGGCCAGGATGCCGTCGCCCATGAACTTGTCCACCGTACCGTCGTGCTGGTGGATGAGCTGGACCATGGCGGCCAGGTATTCGTTGAGACGCGAAACCACCACCTGCGGCTTGTGGCGCTCGCTGAAGGCCGTGAACCCCTTGATGTCGGTGAACATCACGGTCACCTCGCGCGTGTCGCCACCGATGCGCACCGCACCGGGATTCTTCTCCAGCTGGCTGACCAGCTTGTTCGAGAGGTAACTCGAGAACATGGCGCGCATCTCGCGCGCATTGCGCTCCAGCACCATGAAGCGGAAACCACCTCCCGCCAGCAAGGCGATCAGCGCCACCAGCGGTGGGTAGACCATGCTCACGAACTGTCCACGCAGGAACAGGCCGTAGCTCAGGGCCACATAGCCCGCAGACAGCAGCAGCACGGCAGCGATGGCATGCTGCAAGCGCAGGCGCATGGTCAGGAAATAGCTCAGGCTGCCCAGCAGTGCGATCATCAACAGATCGAACAGGGCCTGCAGACCGGTGTGTTCGATGTATCGCCCGCTGAGAATGTCGTCAGCCACGGCGGCGTGCACCTCGACCCCGGGCATGTTGGCATCGAAGGGGGTCACGCGCATGTCGTAGACGCCCAGCGCCGTCGCGCCGAGGAACAGCGTCTTGCCGCGCAGCAGTTCCGGATCCACGCGACCCTGGGCCACGTCGGCAAAGGAATAGCGCGGGTAGTGGCCGGCGCCGCCCATGTAGTTGATCCATAGCGTGCCGTCACGCCCCACGGGAATCTCGCGCCTGCCGACCTGCACGCGGAAGGGTCCGGAACCGATCTCGTTCACTCCCAGGTTGATCATGGCGGCCCGCAGCCCCAGGGAAGGGACGACCCGCCCCTCCTCGGGCCGGACCAGCAGCAGATTGCGCCGGATCACGCCGTCGTCTTCCGGCACGATGTTGATGTGGGCGACACCCGCCGCCGCCTGCTCGAACTGCGGCAGGCTGGCCGTGCGGCTCTTGATCCCGAACTGGTGATCGAACTCGAAGGCGGTGGACAGCACCACATTGCCCGAGCGCCGGATGGCTTCGGCCAGCGCCCGGTCCGCCTCCGGGGTCTCGACCTCGGGAAAGAGCACATCGAACAGCACCACCTTGGGCGGCGCGATCGCCAGCCGGTCCAGCAGGCGCACGTACTGCTCGCGGGTCCAGGGGAAACGACCCAGTTCGCCGATGCTCTTGTCATCGATAGCGATGATGGCGATGTCGGGATGGACCGGGAGTGGCCCGCGCAGGCTCTTGAAACGCAGGTCGTAGGTGCGGGCCTCGACGCTTTCCAGAAAAGCGTTCTGCTTGTAATACAGCAGCGTCACCAGCAGCACCGGAACCAGGGCCAGCAGCAGCGCCGCCATGCGCGACCCGCGCCCCTGCTGTGTCTGACTCGGATCCATGCGGTCTCCTCTGCCCTGTGGAATATGGGGAATGGTGATAGCGTAGCAGTCGGGGGCCTTGTGCGGCGCTCAACCACGCACCCGGCGATGCCGGTCGACCCAGTAGCCCAGCAGCACCAGCAGCCACTGCAACTGCCCGATCCAGGCAATGGCGCTCACGCTGGGCGGCGGGCTGCCCAGCACGTTGCCGGCATAGACCACAAAGAGAAAGAGCACGAGGCCCACCAGGCCCCAGCGCCCGGCCGCATCCCGCGCGCGGGTGCTGCGGGCATAGAGCCACACTCCCAGCATGAACAGCGGAACCTCCAGCGCCAGCGTCAGGGTCAGCGAGGTCCACAAGCGCAGGCCCACCACGGTGTCTGACCAGGGCAGGATCTGCAGGTCGGGCTTGTGCACCAGCAGGTCCAGCACCCAGTGGCTCAGCACCAGCAGGCCCAGCACGAAGGCGGAACGGCGGTCTCGCATCAGCAGCAGGTGCAGGCCGCCGATCAGCACCGCCCAGCCCAGCACGGCCAGCAGGCTGTGGGTGTAGGGATAGTGTTCGAACACGAGAGGCACGACAGCCGTGGCCCCGGGCTCGATGCGTACACGCTCCAGCCCCATGAAGAGGAAGGTGGGCCAGAGCAGGTCGATGAACTGTGCAGCCAGGAACAGCGTGCCCAGCGAGACCTGTGGAGCCGCCGACTTGGCGGCAAAGCCGAGCGCGAAGTGGCCGATGAACATGGCTCAGATCTCCGAATGCCAGGTCTGCGGCACGTCGCGCAGAAATACCGGCAGGTCCATGACCGGCGGTTTGAGGCCGGCCTGGTAGAGCATGTCGGCCACATAACCGCGGTGGTAGGTCTTGTGGTTGATCACATGCAGGAGCATGTCGCCACGGCTCATGCGCCCGGCCCCTCCATCGACGAAGCGGAAGTCCAGCCCCTCAGCCACGGTCGCCGCGTCCAGGCCGTCGGCATAGCTTGTGTACCAGCGATCCAGCCCGACCTGGTCCTGTCGCAGCTGGTCGAGCGCCGGCTCCTGCGCGGGCTGGCGCGTGGAGTAGCCATGGGCACGGCCCTGCAGATGGGCCTGCCAGATCCGGTCCACCACCCAGGCGTGGGCCAGCGTGCCCACCATGCTGTGCTGGCCCTGGTTGCGCCGGGCCGTGGCGACGCCAGCCGGCAGACCCGCCAGGGTGTCGTAGAGGCGCGTGTTGGCCCAGGCGGTGTAGCGGGTCAGCATGCGCAGCTGATGCAACGCAGTGTCGGACATGCGAGAGACTCTTTCGGATCCGTAGACCGCGGCACTATACCCCTGTGCCCCGCCCTGTCGCCTGCGGGCTTGCCCTGAGTACAGGCCCAGGCCTACACTCGTGCCCATACAAGAACATCCGGAGACCGCCATGCCAACCACCGGTACCGTCGATCCGCGCAGCTTCACGCGCTTTGCCGACTTCTACCCCTTCTACCTGGGCGAGCACAGCAACCGCACCTGCCGCCGCCTGCATTTCCTGGGCAGCACACTGTCCCTGGTCTGTCTGGGCATGCTCATCGCCACCGCCCAGCCCCAGTATTTCCTCTATGCCCTGCTCTGCGGCTACGGCTTCGCCTGGCTGGGCCATTTCGGCTTCGAAAAGAACAAGCCCGCCAGCTTCAAGCGCCCGCTCTACAGCTTCATGGGCGACTGGGTCATGTACAAGGATATCTGGACGGGCAAGATCCCGTTCTGAGCCCCTCGCTCAGCGCGGCGTCAGGGCGTCGCGCAGGCTGAGGGCCGGCAGGCCGGCGTTGTGCCAGAAGGGGTCGGTGCTGCCTTCACGCGGCAGCAGCAGGGCCTGCAACAACGGCGCCAGCGGGGTGAAGTCGGGCTCGGCCAGCAACACCAGGCGCTGCGGCGTCCCATTGCTGCTCTCCCCCACACGCCCCACCCAGTCCAGCTGCACCAGGGTCTCGACCAGGGCCTCGATCTGCAGCGGGTCCACGCGCAGGCGCTCGGCGATCTGCATCAGCGTCAGGCCGTGGCCCGGTGCCTGACGCACGCCGTCCAGCAGTTGCAGCAGTTCGATGCTGAGCTGGAAGCGCCAGCCCGGCCCGGGCGAGCGCCGCGCCACGCCGGCCAGCAGGCTGGGCAGGTAGGCCGCGATCACCGCGCCCAGCAGCACGATGACCCAGGCCACGTAGATCCAGACCAACAGGATGGGCACGGTGGCGAAGGCGCCATAGACCGCTGAATAGGTGGGCACGGCCTTGAGGTAGAGCGCCAGCAGCTTCTTCGCACCTTCGAGCGCCAGGGTCGCAAACAGCGCCCCGCTCCAGGCGTGGGTCCACTTGACGCGGGTGTTGGGTACGTAGTGGTAGGTCGCGGCCAGGCCCGCGGCGATCAGCAGGAACTCCACGCCGTCAAGCAGCAGGCGCAGGCCACCGGGCATGCCGCCGACCATGCCACGCGAGGCCGTGACGATGTAGGAGGTGATGGTCAGGCTGACCGCGAGCAGCAGCGGCCCCAGCGTCAGCGCAGCCCAGTAGACCAGCAGGCGCTGGCCGAAGGACCGCGGCCGACGCACACGCCAGATGGCATTGAATGTGCGGTCGATGGTGAAGACCAGGCTCAGGGCGGTAAAGAACAGCACCGTGAGACCCGCCCAGCCCAGGCGCCCGGCGCGGCTGGCGAACTGCGTGAGGTAGCCCAGCACCTGGCGCGCGATGTTGTCGGGCACCAGACTCTCGACCAGCCATTTCTGCAGCACGTCCTGGAACTTGGCAAACATAGGAAAGGCCGTGAACAGGGCCAGGGCCACGGTCAGCAGCGGCACCAGAGCGATGGTGGTGGTGAAGGTCAGGCTGCTGGCGGACAGGCCCAGACGGTCTTCGCGGAAACGCTCGCGCAGGGTCAGTGCGGTGTTCTTCCAGGGGAAGCGTGAGAGATCGCTCAGCAGCTCTTGCAGGCGTAGGGAAAGGCTCATGCCGCTATGATGCCAGCTTCAATGAATGTCTCTGCACCCCACGTCACGCTGAGCCGCCGCCTGACCGTGGCCAGCCTCCTGGGCCTGATTGCACTCGGCCTGGCCTGGGAGCTATGGCTGGCGCCGATCCGTCCCGGCGGCTCTTGGCTCGCGCTCAAGGTCCTGCCCCTGTGTCTGCCGCTGGCCGGCCTGCTCAAGAACCGCATGTACACCTACCGCTGGCTCAGCCTGCTGGTCTGGCTCTATGTGCTCGAAGGCCTGGTGCGCGCCACCAGCGAGCCCGCGCCCGGCGCCTGGCTGGCCGTGCTCGAGGTGCTGCTCAGCATTGCCCTCTTCATCGGCTGCACCCTGCACATCCGCCTGCGCCTGCGCGCCGCGCGCGAGGCCGGCCTCACCGAAACCGCCCCACCATGAATCTCACGTCTGAACAGAAAGCGCTGCTGGACCAGCTGCGCAACATCGTCGGCACGCCCTATGTGCTGACCCACGAAGACCCCGCGACCGACCTCACAGCCTGGGAGCTGGACTGGCGCGGCCGCGAGCGCGGCGTAGCCCTGGCCGTGGTGCGCCCCGGCAACACGCAGGAGGTTGCCGCCGTGGTCAAGGCCTGTGCCGCCGCGCGCGTGGCGATGGTGCCCCAGGGTGGCAACACCGGCATGGTGGTGGGCTCCACGCCCGACGAGAGCGGCACCCAGGTGGTGCTGAGCCTCACGCGCATGAACAAGGTGCGCTCGCTCGACGCCGGCAACCTGACCATCACCGTGGACGCGGGCTGCGTGCTGCAGAACCTGCAGGACGAATGCGAGAAAGCGGGCTTCCTCTTCCCGCTGAGCCTGGCGTCGGAGGGCAGCTGCACCATCGGCGGCAACCTGGGCACCAATGCCGGCGGCACGCAGGTCGTGCGCTACGGCAACACCCGCGAACTCTGCCTGGGCCTGGAAGTCGTGACGGCCCAGGGCGAGGTCTGGGACGGCCTGCTGGGCCTGCGCAAGGACAACACGGGCTACGACCTGCGCCACCTCTTCATCGGCTCCGAGGGCACGCTGGGCGTGATCACCGGGGCCACCATGAAGATCTACCCCCTGCCCAAGGCCCAGCTCACCGCCCTGGCCGCCGTGCCGTCCATGGAGGCCGCGGTGCAGCTGCTGGGCCTGGCGCACGAACACCTGAGCGCCGGTCTGACCGGCTTCGAGGTCATGGGCCAGTTCGCGCTGAGCTTGGTGGCCAAGCACTTCCCGCAGCAACGCGTGCCCTTCTGGCAGGAATCGCCCTGGTGCGTGGTGCTGGAGAACTCGGACAACGAATCGGAAGCCCATGCGCGCCAGCAGTTCGAGCGCCTGCTCGAAGCCGCCATGGAAGCCGGCTGCGTGACCGACGCCGTGGTGGCCGAAAGCATGGCCCAGGCCAAGGCTCTGTGGCACATCCGCGAGAGCATCCCGCTGGCCCAGGCCCAGGAAGGCCTGAACATCAAACACGACATCTCGATCAACGTCTCGCGCATCCCCGCCTTCGTGGCCGAGACCAATGCCCTGCTGCTGGAGCGATTCCCCGGCGCACGCCTGGTGACCTACGGCCATCTGGGCGACGGCAACCTGCACTACAACGTGCAGGCCCCCGAGGGTGAGGACCAGAAACGCTTCCTTGCCGAAGAAGAACCGCCGATGAATGCCCTGGTCTACGAGGTGGTGGACCGCTACCGCGGCTCGATCTCGGCTGAGCACGGCATTGGCAGCCTCAAGGTCGACAAGCTGCCGGAGCACAAGTCGCCTGTGGCGCTGGGGTTGATGCGGGGGATCAAGCAGGCGCTGGATCCGATGAATCTGATGAATCCGGGGCGGATGATTCGCGGTTAAGGTCGTTGGCTATCGTGGCTTTGCCGGGTCTCGCCCCGGCGGGCGACTCACTTTCTCTTGCTTCGCCAAGAGAAAGTAAGCAAAGAGAAGGCGAGCCGGGTGCGTCGTCCCTCCGCTGCGCTCCGGGCACACTGCGTTGCTCGGTCTGAGCGGGGTGCGCGCAAACTCGCTGCGCTCAAACATGCG
>CAMLNH010000034.1 GCA_946481355.1 uncultured Curvibacter sp. | reverse complement strand
TCGTTGGCCGTGATGGCCACGGCCGCGCTGCCGGCCGCGCCGTTGATGGTGACCGTTTCAGCGGTGATGCCGTTGGCACCCCAGGCGGCGCCGGTGGCGGCCATGCTCATGGCGGCGACGGAGTTCAGGGCCTGGTTGTTGCCGTACACATTGGTACGGGCGTTGGCCGTGGCGGCCACGATGACCTGGTTGGCGTTGGCGCCGATCTGGAACTGGGCGGTACCGAAGGTGCCGTCCAGCAGCTTGGAGCCGTTGAACTCGGTCGAGACGGCAATGCGGTCCAGCTCGGAAATGAGCTGACCCACTTCCTGGTTAATGGCCTGGCGATCCGACGCGCTGTTGGTGGCGTTGGCCGACTGCACGGCCAGTTCACGCACACGCTGCAGGATGTCGCTGGCGGCCTTGAGCGCGCCTTCGGTGGTCTGCGCCAGGGACACGCCGTCGTTGGCGTTGCGCGCCGCCTGGTTCAGGCCGCGGATCTGGCTGGTGAAACGCTCCGAGATCGACAGACCGGCGGCGTCGTCCTTGGCGCTGTTGATGCGCAGACCGGACGACAGACGCTGGATGGCGGTCGACAAAGCATTGCTGCTCAACCCCTGGTAGCGCTGGGCGCTCAGCGAGTTGATGTTCGTATTGATGATGGATGCCATTGCTGAACTCCTGTTAGAGGCTGAGGTAATGCCCTCGTTGCTCATTTCGGATGCCTGCCACCGAAACTTGAGAACTAAAGCGCGAAAAAGCAGGTTTCTCACCCTCAGCTCCGCGTTTTAGCCCATGCACGCAAGCGCCAAGCTCCGGAGGCCGCCGGGTACGCAGAGGTTATCGGCGCTTTTCCCCAGGACTTGAGGGTTGAATCGAAAAAAAGGGCGGCTTCAACCCCTTTTATCAAGATACCGGCCCGATAGCCCCTCCCCACAATTCAATCCATCGCTATGCCGGGGCCACAACCCCCTGTCACTAAGGAGTGTTTCCATGGCTGCCATCATCAATACGAATATCCCCTCGCTGACTGCGCAGCGTAACCAGGGCATGAGCCAGACGGCGTTGAACACGTCGATCCAGCGTCTGTCGTCCGGCCTGCGCATCAACAGCGCCAAGGACGACGCCGCCGGTCTGGCCATCTCGGAGCGCTTCACCAGCCAGATCCGGGGCCTGAACCAGGCCGCGCGCAACGCCAACGACGGGATTTCCCTGGCCCAGGTGGCCGAAGGCGCCCTGGGTTCGGCAAGCGCCATCCTGCAGCGTGTGCGTGAACTGGCCGTGCAGTCGGCCAACGCCACCAACAGCGCCGCTGACCGCCAGGCCCTGAACCAGGAAGTGGGCCAGCTGGTCGCCGAACTGGATCGCATCGCTCAGACCACCGAATTCAACGGCCAGAAGATCCTGGACGGCACCTTTGGTACCGCGCAGTTCCAGATCGGCGCCAACGCGGGCCAGGTCATCGTGGCCTCCACCGCCAATCTGCGTACCAGCCAGTACGGCAACAACCAGCTCATCGCCGCCGGCCCCTCCGCCGCCGCCGCGGCCTGGGGTGCCAACGGCATGACCGCCAACACCGTGGCCATCAACGGCCCGCGCGGCAATGCCTCGGTTTCCATCGCCGCCAACGGCACGGCCAAGGCCGCCGCCGACACCATCAACCAGCAGACCCCCGGCACCGGCATTGCCGCCACGGCCCGCACCGAGACCCAGCTGGTCTTCGGGGCCTCGGGCGCCTATGCCATGACCATCCGATCGGACAATGCCGCGCCGGAGTCGCTGTCCTTCTCGATTTCCGCCACCAACAGCGCCGAGGGCCTGTCCAACGCCGTCTCGGCCATCAACGAGAAATCGTCCAAGACTGGCGTGATCGCCAGCCTGAACGCCGCGGGCACCGCCATCGTCCTGACCAATGCCACCGGCAATGACATCCTGCTGAGCGACACCACGATCGCCAATGCCGGCACGCTGAGCGTGACCAAGCTGGCCGCCGACACCAGCGGTGCCTTGCAACCCGTCGCCGGCACCGTGGTGCTGGCCGCCGATGCCACCGCCGACAACGCGCTCGTGAGCGGCTACGTGACCCTGGATTCCGACAAGTCCTTCGCACTTGATGCCACGGCCAGCGCCGCTACCTCGCTGTTCAACGACGCGGCCTCCGTGCTCAAGCAGGTGGCCAATCTGGATGTGACGACCGCCGTCAAGGCCAACGACTCGTTGAAGACCGTGGACTCGGCCCTGTCCTTCATCAGCGGCGAACGGGCCAAGCTCGGTGCCTTGCAGTCACGCTTCGAAACCGCCATCTCAGCGCTGCAGATCACCTCGGAAAACCTGACCGCCTCGCGCAGCCGCATCATGGACGCCGACTTCGCGGCCGAAACCGCGGCCCTGTCGCGGGCCCAGATCCTGCAGCAGGCCGGCACCGCCATGATCGCCCAGGCCAACCAGATTCCCCAAGGCGTGCTGCAGCTGCTGCAACGCTAAGAACCATAATGAGGGCCGTGACCCATCCACACAAGCACGGTCCACATGTCCATGGCGCCAGGCCAGGACACGGTGCGCCCGATGCCGATGCCGTCAAGATCAGCCAGAGCTTCCTGAAGGCGGACTGGCCACAGGTGGTGCGTCTGTGCCGCCAGACCCTGCGCAAGAACGGCATGCACCTGCGTGCACACCAGATGCTGGGCTTTGCGCTGGCCCAGCTGCGCCGCGGCGAGGAAGCCATCACCGCCTACCGCCAGGGCGCGACCCTGCACCCGAACGACGCCGAGCTGCTGATCAATTACGCCGATGTGCTGCGCCAGGAAGGCAGGTCCAGCGACGCTGTCACCGTGCTGCGCAAAGTCTGCGAGCTGCGGCCCGACAAATCCATCAGCTGGGTCAAGCTGGCGCAGGCCTGCTATGGCGCCCAGCATCATCGCGAAGGTCTGGACGCCGCCAACAAGGCCTGGGAACTGGCCGAGACCCCGGATGAAAAAGTCGGGGTGCTGAACCAGCGCGCCATCCACCGGCGAGAGCTGGGCGAAGTGCACGAGGCCGTGGAGGACTGCAAGGCCGCCATCGCCCTGTCTCCCGGCGACATCGCCCACCACACCAATCTGCTGCTCTTCATGCTGGCAGACCCGGAGGCCGGTGTGCAGGACCTGGCGGAGGCCGCGCGCAACTTCGGTGCCGTGTTCGAGCCGCCGTTCAAACCGCACTGGCCGGACCACGCCGCGCGCCGCGAGGGCGGCCCCTGGAAGCGTCTGCGCGTGGGTTTTCTCTCGCCCGACTTCCACCACCACGCGGTGATGTACTTCGCCGAAGCCCTGCTGTCCGGCCTGGACCGCCGCCAGTTCGAGGTCTGGGGCTTCTATCTGGGCGCCATGAGCGATGACAGTGCCAACGAGCGCGTGCGCTGCCATGTGGACCACTACGTCTCCCTGCACCGGCACGACGTTCAGGAGCAGGTGCAGGCTATCCAGGACGCGCAGATCGATATCCTGATCGACCTGGCCGGCCACACCGGCAACAACGGTCTGCCGGCCATGGCGCGCAAACCCGCGCCCGTACAGGCCAGCACCATCGGCTACCCGGGCACCACGGGCCTCTCGGCCATGGACTGGTGGTTCAGCGACGGCATCACCGACCCGCCGGGCGCCGATGTCTATTACAGCGAACACCTCTACCGCCTGCCCACGCGCTGGCTCATCTACCGCCCGCACAGCCGCAACCCGCTGTGGCGTTACCAGCCCGCCTACCAGGTGCGGCCCACCCCGGCCCTGCAGAACGGCTTTGTCACCTTCGGTTGCTGCAACAACCTGGGCAAGCTGACCGACAAGGTGCTGACGCTCTGGGGCCGCCTCCTGGCCACCGTGCCGAACGCACGCCTGCTGATCGAGGGCAAAGGCTTCGACAAGGCGGAGTTCGCCACGGCCTACCGCGCACGCTGCGAGCGCCTGGGCATCGACGGCGCACGCCTCGAGCTGCTGCCCCTGAGCCAGCAGAACCAGTACCTGACCTACCACCGCATCGACATCGCGCTCGATCCCTTCCCGCTCGTGGGTGGCACCACCTCCAGCGATCTGACCTGGATGGGCGTGCCGCTGATCACCATGCAGGGCGACAGCCTGGGCTCGCGCATGGGGGTGGGCATTCTGGCGCACCTGGGCCATCACGACTGGATCGCCCGCAACCCGGACGAATACGTGGCCATTGCCGCGCGTCTGGCCGGCGACGTGGAGGCACTCAACCGCACCCGCCTCGCTCTGCGCGACGAGATGGAAGCCAGCGTGCTGATGCGCGAAGACGTGTACATGCAGGAGTTCGGCAACGCGCTGCGCTTCATGTGGATGCTCTGGCTGGCCGAATCCAGCCACCCGGAATGGACGACCGACCAGGTCTTCGCCCAGGTGGGTGACTGGATCAGCCAGCCGCCGGTGCTGCCGGCACAGGAGTTCCTGGTCGGCGTCGCCCCGGGCGAACGCATCCCTTTGTCACAGGCCTACGAACGCCTGCAGGCCCAGCTCGCCCGGGCCCAGGCCGAAGCCAGTGCCGACGCAGCTCCGGCCACACCCAACCGTCAGCTCGCCAGCAAGCGCTGGTTCGAGGCCACCCTGCTGGCCGAGCGCATCCTCTGCGCCAAGCCGCACGACCCCGTGGCGCTCACCGCACTCGCGGAGATCGAGAACGCCCACGGCAACCACGAGTTCGGTCGTGTCTACCTCAAGGAAGCCTTGAAGTCCCTGACCCCGGCCGAGCCGCCGGAGCAGCTGCTCGCGCGTACGCAGCAGCACGTGCAGGCGGCGTTGGAATACCTGGGCGAAGCGCCCAAGTAACCACCCCCTGAGACGCTGCGCGTCTCCCCTCTCCTGCGAGAGGGGACGCACCCAGTGGCCCGGCAAAGCCGGCTTCACGGGCACCCTGGCTTAACCCCCTGACGCTCTTAGCTCAACCTTTTCTGCGCAAAAAGCCTGAAGGCGCCACGGTGACTTGCAGACAGGATTCGAAATCGGTGTCGATCTCGAACTCCGGGTGCTGGGGCAGCCAGGTACGCACGGCAGTCTTGGGGTTGTCGCCCACATCCCAGGGACGGTCGGCGAAGAACTTGGGCGGCATGTCGTCGACGAAGGTGTCGAAGACCACGCAGTAGCTGCCGGGCGTGACCATCGTCGCGTAGGCATCGAGCTCGCCCAGCACGTGGACATGTGTGTGCATGGAGTCCAGGAACACCATCACCTTCTTGTAGCCCTGGGCTGCAGCGCGCACCTGCTGCACCACGGCCGGGTCGACGGACGAGCCCTGGAACATCTGGATGCGGCTGGCCATGGGGTGGGCCTCGATGGCCGCGCGGTTGTGGGCGCGGATGTCGATGTCCAGGCCGATCACCTTGCGCTGCGATGTGCGCGGATCGATGGTGGTGCCGGCCTCGATGGCATCGCACATGTCCAGCATGGCCAGCATCGAGGCACTGAGGATCAGCGAGCCGCCGTGGGCGATGCCGGTCTCGATGATGAGGTCGGGCCGCACACGCCACACCAGTTCCTGGATGGCCACCATGTCCTGCGGGTACTGGATGATAGGGCGGCCCAGCCAGTCGAAGTTGTAGACGTACTTCTTGGCCATGGACTCCTGCAGCCACTGGCGCGAGAGCTGACGCAGGGATGCGTCCTGGGCGTAGGCGTCCAGGCGTTCGCGGCGTTCCTGGGCGAATTGTTGTTCAGGCGTCGTCATGAGAGTCACTCCTTGTTCATTGTTTGATGACCATGCCCTGCCCCGTGGGCAGTTCGATGACCTGGAATCCACGCGCGCCCAACCAAGCGTCTTCCGCCAGCTTCTGCGCACGGTAACCTTCCCAGCCGTAGTCGTCCAGCACCAGCATGGCGCCGGGCACCATGCGGTCCCACAACACGCCCAAGGCGCCGACTTCCGCCGTGGCACTGTTCATGTCCAGGTGCATGAAGGCGATCTTCTCGGGTGCAACCTTATCCAGCACCTCGGGCACACGGCCCTGTGTCACGACGACATTGGGCAGGTCGGCAAAGCGCTGCTGCACCTGCTCATAAAGCTGCTGGCCGTGCTCGGGCATGCCGTTGGCCATGGTGGCTGCGTCGTACTCGAACAGGTCGTAGAGGAAATAGCGCTTGTCGACCGCTCCGAAGTTCACCGCATCGCAGAGGATGCGCACACTGGTGCCCTTGTAGCAGCCGCACTCCACGAAATCGCCCTCCAGCTTGAGGCCGTTGCGCACGCCGCCCAGCAGGATGGACGTGCGCCAGAGGATGGCCTTTTCCATGGCGTCGCTAGCGTGCTGGCGCCAGGCGGCCATCAGGGACTCATCCTCCAGAAAGCTCAGATTGCGCTGGTAGGTGAAGAGGTTATCGCCTGTGTAGATCCCGCTTTGCTGGACCAGGTTGTTGATGGATTGCTGGATGCCGGCGATGAACTGGGATCCGTCGCCGACGCCCCAGAACATGGTGGTTGCATGGTTGCTCATCGTTGTACTCCTTCCGGGGCCACGGATTGGACCAGGGCTGCCTGGACCATGGCCTGCAGCCCCTGCTCCAGGGTCAAGGTCGGCCGCCAGCCCGTGGCGAGCAGGCGGCTGTTGTCACCGGCCAGCAGGGCCGGGTCGCCCGGGCGCGCCGTGGCCAAGGCCAGCACCGGGGCAGGATCAGCATCGCACAGACGTGCCAGCGTGCGCACGACCTCGCCCACCTGAACGGCCTGTCCGGAGCAGATGTTGTAGCGCCCCTCCTCGCCCTGGGCGAGCAGATGCACCAAAGCCTCGGCCGCATCGTGCACCGGCAACATGCCGCGCCGCGCTTCGGCGTTGACGCCAAAAGCTGCGGCATGGCCGCGAAACACCTCGATCAGCGAGGGCAGCATGCGCTGCCGTGCCTCGCCGGGACCAAAAGGGAAAAAGATATGCCCCCAGGCCAGCTTGGTGCCCTGTTCGCGGCACCAGGCCTGGGCCAGACGGCGCGTGGCGTCCTTGGCCGTGCCGTAGAGTGTGGCCGGGTTCAGCGGTGTGTGCTCTTCGTGCAGGGCACCTGCGCCACTCCAGTCGTATTCGGCACAGCTGCCTGCCATCATCACGTGCCGGCCACCCTGTTCGGTGAAGGCCTGCAGCAACCGCAGACTCGCATCCACCCAGCGCAGGTTCTGCGGTGACGTCCAGAACCTGCCGTACTCGGCGTACCAGGCCAGGTGCAGCAGATGGCTGGCGCGCGCCTCGCGCAGGGGCGGCGCCAGGTCGCTGCCATCAAGTAAGTCGACCGGCAGCCAGGGCAGATCCTCGGCGCCCGCCGGGCGGCTGCGTCCGAGCAGCACGATCCCACAGCCACGCGCGCGCAACCGGGCCAGCACATGCTGTCCCAGATAGCCGCTGGCGCCTGTGAGCAGGACTCTCATGGTTCGATGCTGAGCCGCGGCACGGCCGTCACGAAACGGCCACCCCAGTCACGGATATAGGCCAGCTGCGCGGTGATCTCGCTGCGCAGGTTCCAGGGCAGGATGAGCACGCGGTCGGGCCGATCACGACGCAGATGCGCCTCGTCCACGATGGGGATGCGGCTGCCCGGCATGTACTTGCCCTGCTTGGCGGGATTGAGATCCACCACATAGGGCAGCAGGTCCGGCCGCACGCCGGCGAAATTCATCAGGGTGTTGCCCTTGGCCGCCGCGCCATAGGCGCCGACCTTGAGCCCGTCGCGCTGGGCCTGCAGCAGGAAGTCCAGCAGCTCGCGCTTGATGCGCTCGGCCTCGCGCTGGAAGCCGGCGTAGAAATCAGCCTTCGTCATGCCTGCGGCCTGCTCGTGCGCCAGCAGTGCGTCCACGGCCGGCGCGACCGGGCGGCGCCCCGTGTCGCTGCGCTGGGCAAAGACGCGCAGGCTGCCGCCGTGAGTAGTCAGCTCCTCCACATCGAAAACCTGCAAACCGTTGGCAGCAAAGATGCGCTGCACCGCCGTGAGCGACAGATACGAGTAGTGCTCGTGGTAGGCCGTGTCGAACTGGCATTCCTGCACCATGCGCAGCAGGTGCGGGAACTCGAAGGTGGCCACGCCCTGGGCCTTGAGCAGCACAGCAAAACCGCCGACGAAGTCATTGATGTCGGGCACATGGGCGAGCACATTGTTGGCCGCGGTCAGGTCGGCCTGGCGGCCTGCGGCCGCGAGTTCGCGCGCCAGTGCGACGCCAAAGAAGCGCTCGACGATCTCGATCCCCCTGGCGCGCGCTGCGGCCGCCGTGCTGGCCGTGGGCTCGATGCCGTAGCAGGGCACACCGGCCTCGCGCACATACTGCAGCAGGTAGCCGTCGTTGGCGGCGACCTCAGCCACGCAGCTCTGCGCGTTCAGGCCCAGGCGCTCACGCATGGCCTGAACATAGGTTTTCGCATGCGCCAGCCAGGAGCTTGAATAGGAGCTGAAGTAGGCGTAGTCGGCGTCGAAGAGCTGCTCGCGCCCGGCATGGTCCTCGGTCTGCACCAGCCAGCAGGCTTCGCAGACCAGCAGGCGCAGCGGGTACCAGGTCTCGGGGCCGCGCAGCGCCGCCTCGCTCAGGTAGGCGTTGGACGGCGGGGCACTGCCCAGGTCCAGAAAAGGCAGGCGCAGCTCCTGGGCACAGTGGCGGCACTTCACAGCTTCACTCCCTCGAATGCCGGGGTCAGAAAATCAAAGCTGGCGTCGCGCACCGACAGGCCCTGCACCGGCAGGGGCCACTGGATGCCCAGGCGCACGTCGCGCACGTGCAGACCCGCCTCGGCCTGGGGTGCGTAGGCGACGGAGTGGCAATAGACCAGTTCAGCCTCCTCGCTGAGGAGCTGGAAGCCGTGCGCGAAGCCGTCCGGGATCAGCAGGGCCGTGCCCTGCTCCGCGCTCAGGTTTTCGGCATGCCAGCGCAGAAAGGTGGGTGAACCGGCGCGCAGGTCCACGGCCACGTCCCAGACCTCACCGCGCACGCAGCTCACGAGCTTGGTCTCGGTGTAAGGGGGGCGCTGGTAGTGCAGACCCCGCACGGTGCCGCGCGTGCGCGTGAGACTGTGGTTGATCTGGGCGATGGGTCCGCGCCAGCCAGCCGCAGCCAGTTCTTCGGCGCAGAACAGGCGCGCGAACACACCGCGCTCGTCGCCATGCAGGCGGCGCTGCACGCGCTTGAGCCCGGCCAGCGGCAGATCGGTGACGGTGAGACTGTTCATGGGGAAACCTCCGTGCTGCGCACTGCAGTGCGAGCACCTTCGGGCGGCCGGGCGGCGCTCATCCCCTGGCCTCCCAGGCTTCCCAGGCTTCCAGATCGCGCAGACAGAGTTCGCGCGCCTGCGCGCCCTCGTGCTGCGCACGGTACCAGCGCAGCGTGCGCAGCACCGACTGCTCCAGATCCCAGCGCGGCTGCAACGCCAGCTGCGCCTGTGCCTTGGAGGTGTCCAGGGCCAGCGAGCCCGCCTCGTGGGGGCCCTGCATGTCCTGTGCGTAATCCACCGCGCCGCCACCCCAGGCCCCTCTTGCCAGCTCCACGACCTGGCGTACCTTGGCGCGCTCGTGCGCTTGCGGACCGAAATTCCAGGCACCCGCCTGCGTGACGTCCTGCCACAGGGCCTGGGCCAGGCAGAGGTAGCCGGCCAGCGGCTCGATCACATGCTGCCAGGGACGGGTGGCTCCAGGCCGGCGGATCTGCAGCGTGTCGCCGCGCTGCCAGGCACGCACGGCGTCGGGCAACAGGCGATCGGCCGCCCAGTCGCCGCCGCCGATCACGTTGCCGGCACGCGCACTGGCCAGGGCCAGGCCTTGTTCAGACAGAAAGGCATCGCGGTAGCTCGCGATGGCGAGTTCGCAGGCCGCCTTGCTCGCGCTGTAGGGGTCGTGGCCGCCGAGTTCGTCGCTCTCGCGGTAGGGGTGGTGCCACTCGTGGTTGCGGTAGACCTTGTCGGTCGTCACGCAGACGGCCACGCGGGCGCCGGGATACAGCCGCAGAGCCTCCAGCAGGTGCACGGTGCCCATGACATTGCTGGCCCAGGTGGCGACCGGCTCGCGGTAGCTCTCGCGCACCAGGGCCTGGGCGGCCATGTGCAGCACGATCTCGGGGCGCGCGGCCTGCACCACACGGGCCACGGCCGCGGCATCGCGGATGTCGACCACATGGTGGTCCAGCGTCTGGGCGACGCCGGCCAATTCAAAAAGACTCGGTGTCGTGGCTGGCGCCAGGGCCAGGCCCGTGACCTGCACACCGAGACGCTGCAGCCAGAGCGCCAGCCAGGCGCCCTTGAAGCCCGTGTGCCCGGTCAGCAGCACGCGCTTGCCGCGCCAGAAGCCGGCATCGGGCCGGGGCAGACTCATTCCCAGACCTTCCAGGGCGCGCGGCCCGAGGCCCAGAGATCTTCAAGCAGGTTCTTCTCGCGCAGCGTGTCCATGGGCTGCCAGAAGCCGTGGTGGGCGTAGGCGCGCAGCTCGTCGGCGGCAGCCAGGCTGGTCAGCGGCTCGGCCTCCCAGCTCGTGGCGTCGCCCGCGATGCGTGTGATGCAACGCGGCGAGAGCACGAAAAAGCCGCCGTTGATCAGGCCCCCGTCACCGCGCGGCTTTTCGGCAAAGCCCGTCACGGTCGTGCCGTCCATCTGCAGGGCACCGTAACGCCCAGGCGGCTGCACGGCCGTGACGGTCGCCAGCTTGCCGTGCGCCTGGTGAAAGCGGATGGCCGCACTGATGTTCACATCGGCCACGCCATCACCATAGGTGAAGCAGAACGCCTCCTCGTCCTTCAGATAGTCGGCCACGCGTTTCAAGCGTCCGCCGGTGAGGGTGTGCTCGCCCGTGTCGACCACCGTGACACGCCAGGGTTCGGCATGGCGCTGGTGGATCTCCATGCGGTTGTTGGCCATGTCGAAGGTCAGGTCCGAGGTGTGCAGGAAATAGTTGGCGAAGTATTCCTTGATGACGTAGCCGCGGTAGCCACAGCAGATCACGAAGTCGTTCACGCCATGGGCGCTGTAGATCTTCATGATGTGCCAGAGCATGGGCTTGCCCCCGATCTCGATCATGGGTTTGGGCTTGAGATGGGTTTCCTCGGAGATCCGGGTGCCCAGGCCGCCGGCCAGGATGACTGCTTTCATGGTGTGCGACGCAGCATGCGCTCTGTCTATAGAGATGGACGCCAAGAATACGGCAGCCCCGCCCCGAAGAACAGCGGAATTGCCCGGGGTTCGCCCGGCATTTCGCGCTTTCTGCCCCGGCGTTCGTTTGTAGGATTTCTTCCGACACGCGCCTGCCGTTTTACCAACACGAGACACAGACAGCGGCTGATTCAAGTTTCACGACCGAGCTTCAGAATCGAGCCCAACGCCAAACGCAAGAACTGCGCTGCAAAGGAGCCCCAAATGACCGACGAACAACTGAACGCCGAGATCCGCGAAGCCAACCTGACCTACCTCATGCTGGCGCAGAACCTGATCCGCCGCGACAAAGCCGAGGCGCAGTTCCGACTGGGCATTTCCGAAGAGTCCGCCGACCTCATGGCCGCGCTCTCGCCGGCTCAGCTCTCCAAGATCGCCTCCAGCAGCATGCTGCTGTGCCGCTTCCGCATGGACGACGAGGTGGTGTGGAGCCTGCTGACCAACCACGCCACGCGCAAGGTGGACAACGACACCACCACCCGCCTGCACGCCAGCATCCTCATGGCCGGCCGCCACGCCGAAGCCATCTGAACGGGAAGACAAGACCATGGCCACCGTCAAGAGCGTCCTCAACGAATCGCGCCAGATCGAGCGTGCCGTCGCCCTGATCAAGCTGGGCGCGCGCCTGCAGGTGCTGGAAAGCGAGACCGATCTGTCCTACGAACGCCTCTTGCGCCTGTACAAGGAAGTCGCGGGCAAGTCGCCCTCCAAGGGCCAGCTGCCCTTCTCGACCGACTGGTTCCTGACCTGGCAACCCAATATCCACGCCTCGCTCTTCCTCAACATCTACGAACACCTCAACAAGGTCAGCTCGATCGAGGGCATCGACGCCGTGATGAAGGCCTTCAAGCTCTACAGCGAGCAGATGGACATGCTGGAGATGGAGCCCCTGCTGTCCGTCACGCGGGCCTGGCGTCTGGTGAAGTTCGTCGACAACAACATGCTGTCCATGACCAAGTGCAGCAAGTGCGGCGGCCACTTCGTCTCCGAACCCTACGAGAACTCGCGTCACTATGTCTGCGGCCTGTGCGAGCCCCCGGCACGCGCGGGCAAGGGCAGCACCGCCCGCGGCATCCTGCTGCACTGAGACGGCACATGTCCCTGTGACATGAACGGAAAAAGGGGGCGCTTCCGCCCCCTTTTTTTCATAGCACAGGCCGGAACCTTTCCCCTAGAATGGCCCGACACCGTCCCTCCCGACCACCCGCACCCAACGCCACCACACGCCCATGCTAGTCATCATCGGTTATGTCGTCGCCATGGGCTGCATCTTCGGGGTGTATGTGCTGCACGGCGGCAACATCGGCATCATCCTCACCGCCCTGCCCTTCGAACTGATCACCATCTTCGGCGGTGCGCTCGGCGCCTTTGTGGTGAACAACCAGCCCAAGGTCCTCAAGGCCACCATCGCCGCCATTCCCCAGGCCCTCAAGAGCTCCAAGTACACCAAGGAGCGCTACATGGACCTGATGGCCATGCTCTACGACATCCTGCAGAAGGCGCGCAAGGAAGGCCTGATGGCCATCGAGAAGGACGTCGAGAACCCGCACGAATCGCCCATCTTCCAGAAATACCCCACGGTCGGCAGCGACCACCACGTGGTCGAGTTCACCACCGACTACCTGCGCATGATGGTCTCGGGCAACCTCAACGCGCACGAGATCGAG
>CAMLNH010000033.1 GCA_946481355.1 uncultured Curvibacter sp. | reverse complement strand
ACGACTTCGACCGCCTGGCCAGCGAGCTGCCCTGCCTGGTGAACCTGCAGCCCTCGGGCCAGCACCTGATGGAGGACTTCTGCTACGCCGGCGGCCTGCCCGTGGTGATGAAAGAGATCCTGCCCCTGCTGCACAAGGACATCGTCACCGCCAACGGCAGGACCGTGGCCGAGAACGTGGGCGATGCGCAGAACTTCGACCCGCGTGTGATCAAGACGTTTGCCCAGCCCTTCAAGGACAAGGCCGGCATCGCCGTGCTGCGCGGCAATCTGGCGCCACGTGGCGCGGTCATCAAGCCCAGCGCCGCCACGCCCGAACTGATGGTGCACAAGGGGCGTGCCGTGGTGTTCGAGAACAGCGACGATTTCCACCGGCGCATCGACGACGAGCAGTTGGATGTGGACGAGCACTGCATCCTTGTGCTCAAGAACTGCGGCCCCAAGGGCTACCCCGGCATGGCCGAGGTGGGCAATATGCCCCTGCCCCCCAAGATCCTGCGCAAGGGCATCACGGACATGGTCCGCATCAGCGATGCGCGCATGAGCGGCACGGCCTACGGCACCGTGGTGCTGCACACCGCACCCGAGGCCGCCGCGGGCGGCCCGCTGGCCGTGGTGCAGAACGGCGACATGATCGAGCTCAACGTGCCCGAACGCCGGCTGCAGCTGCTGATCAGCGACGAGGAACTCCAGGCCCGCCTGGCCCGCTGGCAGGCGCCCGAACCGCCGCTCCAGTCCGGCTACTGGAAGCTGTACGTGGACCACGTGCTGCAGGCGGACCAGGGCGCAGACCTGGATTTCCTGGTCGGGCAGCGCGGTGCCTTCGTGCCGAAAGACAATCATTGAGCATCACACCACCGAAGTCGCATGGACAAGACACTGGACGTGGTCGCCCTGGGCGAAGGCATGCTGGAGTTCAACCAGACCGAAGCCGGACGCCCGGAGTACCTGCAAGGCTTTGGCGGCGACACCAGCAATGTGGTGATCGCCGCCGCGCGCGCCGGTGTGCGCACGGCCTATCTCAGCCGCGTGGGTGCCGATCCTTTTGGTACACGTCTCATGGAGCTCTGGGCCCGTGAGGGTGTGGACATTCGCGGTGTGGCGCGTGACGAGCAGGCGCCCACGGGCATCTACTTCGTCACCCACGGCCCGAACGGCCACGAGTTCAGCTATTACCGCGCCGGATCGGCCGCGAGCCGCATGACGTCGGACTGGCTGCGG
Source organism: uncultured Curvibacter sp. (assembly GCA_946481355.1). Next base: position 11,584 of record CAMLNH010000033.1, on the reverse strand, counting down.
GCCGGACCGGCCGCGCAGATCATCGCCTCAGCGCAGTTCCTCCACGTCTCCGGCATCTCGCTGGCGATTTCCGCGAGTGCCCGTGAGACCGTCTACACCGCCATGCAGCTGGCCCGTGAGGCCGGCACCCGCGTGGCCTTCGATACCAATCTGCGCCTCAAGCTCTGGTCCCTGGACCGGGCGCGCAGCGCCATCGAGGCCGCCATCGCCTGGTCCGACGTCTTCCTGCCCAGCCTGGAGGACATCACCACACTGACCGGCCTGAGCGACCCCGATGCCATCGCCGACTGGGGCCACGCCCTCGGTGCGCGCCAGATCGTCCTGAAGCTGGGTGACCGTGGCGTGCTGACCAGCGCCGATGGCGAGCGCCATCGCCTGCCCGGATTGCAGGTGCCGCTGGTGGACGCCACCGGCGCAGGCGACTGCTTCTGCGGCAATCTGCTCGCGCAGCTGTCGGCCGGTGCCTCGCTGCCAGAGGCTGCGGGTTACGCCAACGCCGCCGCCGCGCTGTCCGTGCAGGGCTTTGGCGCCGTGGCCCCCTTGCCCCACCCCGCCCAGGTCAGGGCCTTGCTGCGCACGCTTGCCGGCTCCTGATGTTTGCATCGACAATCATGCCCTCGGACCTGCCCCGTCTGTGACAGGCCTCCCACGACAGTCACGCTAAAGTTGTTCCCTTCCCGATCCCACAGGTGCACACCATGGACATGAAGACCTCCCCCCTCGCCCAGCTCAAGGACCCCAGCCTGCTCAAGACCGATGCGCTGGTCAACGGCCTGTGGGTCAAAGGCAGCAAGCGCTTCGACGTGCTGGACCCGGCCACGGGCCACAAGCTGGCCGACGTGGCCAACCTGGGTCCGGCCGACGCGGAGCAGGCCATCCAGGCCGCCAACACCGCCTGGCCCGCCTGGCGCGCACAAACTGGCCGCGAACGCAGCGCCATCCTGCGCAAATGGTTCGACCTGCTGATGGCCAACCGCGAAGACCTGGCCCGCATCATGACGGCCGAGCAGGGCAAGCCTTTCCCCGAGGCCAAGGGTGAAGTCAGTTATGGCGCCAGCTTCGTCGAGTGGTTCGCCGAGGAAGCCAAGCGCGTCAACGGCGAGACCCTGCCCAGCTGGGACAACAACCGCCGCCTCATGGTCATCAAGCAGCCCATCGGTGTCTGCGCCGCCATCACGCCCTGGAACTTCCCGCTGGCCATGATCACGCGCAAGGTGGCCCCGGCCCTGGCCGCAGGTTGCCCGGTCATCATCAAGCCGGCAGAATTGACGCCGCTCACGGCGCTGGCCGCAGCCGAGCTGGCCCTGCGCGCCGGCATCCCGGCCGGTGTGATCAACATCATCACGGCCGATGCCGACAACTCCATCGCCGTGGGCAAGGTCTTCTGCGCCAGCGACACGGTGCGCCACATCAGCTTCACCGGCTCCACCGAAGTCGGCCGCATCCTGATGGCGCAGAGCGCGCCCACGGTCAAGAAGCTGAGCCTGGAACTCGGCGGCAACGCGCCCTTCATCGTCTTCGACGACGCCGACCTCGACTCCGCGGTCGAAGGCGCCATGGCCAGCAAGTACCGCAACGCCGGCCAGACCTGCGTCTGCGCCAACCGCATCTATGTGCAGGACGGCGTGTATGACCAGTTCGTGCAGAAGTTCGCGGCCAAGGTGAAAGAGGTCAAGGTGGGCAACGGCTTCGAAGACGGCGTCTCGCAAGGCCCGCTGATCGAAGACGCGGCCGTGGAGAAGGTGCAGCGCCATGTGGCCGATGCCCTGGCCAAGGGCGGCAAGCTCGTGGTCGGCGGCAAGAAGCTGCAGGGCCAGTTCTTCGAGCCCACCGTGCTGGCCGAAGCCAAGCAGAACATGCTCTGCGCCACGGAAGAGACCTTCGGACCCTTCGCGCCGGTGTTCCGCTTCAAGACCGAGCAGGAGGTCATCGAGATGGCCAACGCCACCATCTTTGGCCTGGCGACCTACTTCTACACCCGTGACGTGGGCCGCATCTTCCGCGTCAGCGAGGCGCTGGAGTACGGCATGGTGGGCATCAACGTCGGCGTGCTGGCCACCGAACACGTGCCCTTCGGCGGTGTCAAGCAGTCCGGCCTGGGCCGCGAGGGCTCGCACCACGGCATGGACGACTACGTGGAACTCAAGTACCTCTGCCTGGGCGACATCCTCAAGTAAACTACGCACCGCAGAACAGATCTGCGGGTGTCGTTCAATGGTAGGACTCTTGCTTCCCAAGCAAATAACGTGGGTTCGATTCCCATCACCCGCTCCAAATTAAAAAAGGCCCCTAGTGGGCCTTTTTTAATTTGGGCGGCTTGATGAGGGATCGAACCCACCGGGTTCGGTCAGAACAGTCCAGTGGACTGTTCTGGACGCGCGCAGCGCGGTCGCGCAGCGATGAAATTGCAAGCAGCGCAGCGTTGCGCGCAATTTCACATTCCCATCACCTGCAGCCGAGCCAACCCGCTAACCGCCCTACCCCACCCCCACAAAAAACTCCACCGCCCGCTCGACAACTGACGGCACGATCACATGATCCCCGTCAAAGGGCAGCAGCGTCAGGTCCACCCCCTCCTGCAGCAGCTTCATTGCATGCAGCCGCGCGCTGGTCTCAAACGGCAGCTGGCTATCCGAACGCCCATGCGCCATGAAGACCTTGGGTGAGCCGTGGCGCACGAAGGTGTTCATGAAGCCCGCCGACAGCGCGATCACATGGCTCACAACATCACCGTTGCTCAGCCCCACGGACAGCGCGTAACTGCCGCCGTCGGAGAAGCCGGCAAAGGCCAGGTGCGCCGGATCGAGCCGGAAATGCGAGGCCACCTGCTGCAACGCCGCGCCCAGCCGCTCGAGATCCGGCCCGTGGCCGCCGATCACGATGTCCCAGGTCGGGAACATGGACTGCGGCGCCAGCAGCAGGAAGCGACGCGCGCGCGCCCAGCGCACGAAGTGCGGCAGCATGCGGTTGGCCTCACCACCCGCGCCGTGGAAGAGCACGAGCAGGGGCAGGGGTGCCTCCGGGTCCAGGTCCTCGGGCACCACGAGCACGGCTTCGCGTCCTTCGGGAAAATTCAGCGCATGGCGGCCCGGCGACAGCGGTGCCGCGGTGGGCGCCGGCGGCAGCTGGAACGACATGCGTCCCAGCAAGGCGCCATCCATCAGATGGGTATCCAGCATCAAGGGTCTCCGGGGCTGGCGGCCTGGGCCGCGACATGAGGCCTGGGAATGGTACCTCGGGCACCGTGCCGTACGTGTGATGCCGCCCGCAGGCAGTGGTCTTTGTCCAGGACAAAAAGGCGGTCTGCGGGCCTGCAGCACGCGAGCATATGCACTGCCGGCCCGCAGCCCAGGCCCGGCGTCTCCCATCAACGCGCAGCCCAAGGAAAACACCGCATGCTCGTACAACTTACCTATGCCAGCCAGGCCACCCAGACCCTGGGGCCGATGGACGTCAAGGACATCCTGCAGAAATCCCAGCGCAACAACGCCGCCGTCGGCGTGACCGGCGCCCTCTGCCTGGCCAACGGCATCTTTCTGCAGCAGCTCGAAGGGGACCGTGACGTGGTCAACCGTGTCTACCTGCGCATCCTCAAGGACAGCCGCCACAGCGAGCCCGCCATCCTGGATTTCGGCGAGATCGCCGCGCGCCGCTTCAGCAACTGGAACATGGGCCTGATCTCCTCGCTGGCCGAGAACCGCCAGATCTTCCTGAAGTACTCGCGCAAGTCGGAGTTCGATCCTTACAGCATGAGCCCGTCCTCGCTGCGCGGCTTCTTCGACGAGATCGTGCAGGGCGGCGTGCGCTGGATCGGCTGAGCGCCGCCGCTCAGGGCCGCCCGAAACGGGATGCCGCGGCCCCCGGGTGGTGGTCGCGGAACAGGGCCGTGAGCCCCATGAGGCAGTTGCGCGCCTGGGCCTCGCCGCATGCCGCGGCGATGGCGTTCATGAGTTCGGGGCGCAGGTACCAGAGGCTCTCCAGGTCCTGCGCGTATTCGAGCTGCCTTTGCAGCGTCTCGGCGTCGCGACCCAGATGCTCCTCGACAGCGCAGCGCATGGCCAGACGCACCCGCTCGACCACGGCCCCGGGGGCTTCGGTTTCCTGCGGGCCCAGCAGGGCCCAGAAACTTTGACGCAGACGCATGAGGTGAACAGCGATGACAGCAGACTGCCGTCGATGATGGCCGCTTGCGCAACCCGCGAAGCCTTCAGGAAAAGGCCGATCACCGGCCATTTCCACGTTTCCTGCAACAGAAAAAGCAAAAGGCCCCGGATGGGGCCTTTTGCATGGGGATCGCGAGGCTCAGATCAGCTTGACGCCGGTCTTGGACTGGATGAATTCGCGCGTCACGCCCGGCGCCAGCTCCACGAGCTTGAGGCCTTGCGGGGTGATGTCCATCACACCCAGGTCGGTGATGATGCGGTCGATCACGCCCTTGCCGGTCAGCGGCAGGGTGCACTCGGGGATGATCTTGAAGTCTTCCGTGCCGTCCTTCTTCTTCGCCACATGCTCCATCAGCACGATGCAGCGCGGCACGCCCGCCACGAGGTCCATGGCGCCACCCATGCCCTTGACCATCTTGCCCGGGATCATCCAGTTGGCCAGGTCGCCCTTCTCGCTGACCTGCATGGCGCCGAGGATGGACAGGTTGATCTTGCCGCCGCGGATCATGGCGAAGCTCTCGTGGCTGCCGAAGATGCTCGTGCCTTTGATGGTGGTCACGGTCTGCTTGCCGGCGTTGATCAGGTCGGGGTCCACCTCGTCCTCGGTCGGGAAGGGGCCGATGCCCAGCATGCCGTTCTCGCTCTGCAGCCACACCTCCATGTCGGCGGGCACGAAATTGGCCACCAGCGTGGGCATGCCGATGCCGAGGTTCACGTAGAAGCCGTCCTGCAGCTCCTGGGCCGCACGCGCGGCCATCTGGTCTTGGGTCCAGGGCATGTTGTCTCTCCTAGTCAGTTGAGGACAGAGCTGAAGGTCTGTCCCGCAAAGTTATTTGGTTTTTTCGCTCAGGGTGCGCTTCTCGATGCGCTTTTCAGGCGTGGCGTTGAGCACGATGCGGTGCACATAGATGCCCGGCAGGTGGATGTCGTCCGGGGCCAGCTCGCCGGTCTCGACGATCTTCTCCACCTCGACGATGCAGACCTTGCCGGCCATGGCCGCGGCCGGGTTGAAGTTGCGCGCCGTCAGGTTGAAGCGCAGGTTGCCGGATTTGTCGGCGATGTCCGCCTTGACCAGGGCCACGTCGGGCAGCAGGGAACGCTCCATCACATAGGTCTCGCCGTCGAACTCGCGCAGTTCCTTGCCATCGGCCACCACGGTGCCCACACCGGTCTTGGTGAAGAAGGCCGGGATGCCCGCACCACCGGCGCGCAGCTTCTCAGCCAACGTGCCCTGGGGCGTGAACTCCAGCTCCAGCTCGCCCGCCAGGTACTGGCGCTCGAACTCCTTGTTCTCACCCACATAGCTGGCGATCATCTTCTTGACCTGGCGCGTCTGCAGCAGCTTGCCCAGGCCGAAGTCGTCAACCCCGGCATTGTTGGAAATGGCGGTGAGGTTCTTGATGCCGGCATCGCGCACGGCATCGATCAGGGCCTCGGGGATGCCACACAGGCCGAAGCCGCCGACGGCGATCAACTGGCCGTCGCGCACCACGCCCTGGATGGCGGCGGCCGCACTCGGGTAGACCTTGTTCACGCTGTTCTCCTTGTCTCGGTATTTGTTTCAGCAGAGCGTACGATACTACTTATCAAGATACGTAGTTATGCCTAAAATACGGCCCCCATGGACATCGACTACCGCCTTGCTTTCGAATACGCGCCCATTGGCATGGTGCTCTCGCGCGACCGCATGATCATGGACTGCAACCGCCACGTCTGCGAGATGTTCGGCACCACCCGCGAAGCCATGCTGGGCCAGTCCTTCCTGCTGCTCTACCCCAGCGCCGACGAGTTCGAACGCATCGGGTCGCGCATCACCAACATCATGGGCCGCCACGGCTCCTATGCCGACGACCGCATCATGAAGCGGGTCGACGGCCGTTTCAAGGGCGAGGTCTTCTGGTGCCACGTCACCGGCCGCGCGCTGGACCCGGAGCAGCCCCTGGGCGCCGGCATCTGGACCTTCGAGGACCTGAGCTCGCGCCGTCCCGTCAAAGCCGAACTCACGGCGCGTGAGCGCGAGGTAGCGGCCCATCTGCTCCAGGGCCTGACCTCCAAGGAAATCGGCAAGTCCCTGGCCATCAGCTACCGCACGGTAGAGATCTACCGCGCCCGCCTGATGCGCAAGTACAAGGCCAGCACCACGGCCGACCTGGTGCACAAGCTCACCGTGGGCTGAGCACCGCCACACCGCCCCGCACGGGGCTGATTCAGCACACGGTTTCTCCCATACAGCACTGGGCCCCGCATCACGGTAAGCCCAAGGGTCATGTCCTGGACACGGATGGGGACCAGCCACACAGATGCGCGGCTTTGCGGCAGAATCGCACCGATGCCCAAAAAACGGGCACAGGGAGAAAGGGAGCGGGTGAAGACACACTCGGGCTTCGAAACCAAGGTTCTGGCTGCCTTCATCGCTGCCATGCTGGTGGTGGCGGGGCTGGTCGCGGCCACCTGGAGAATGGCCCAGGACGCCACCGGCGCGGCCCACAGGATCACCCACACCTATCAGGTCATCGACCACCTCACCCGCATCCGCGGGGAAACGCTGCAGATTGAGTTCAGCACCCAAGGCTACCGCCTCACCGGCAGTGTGGAACGCCTGGTCGAGCGCGATGAATCCATTGCCCTGCGCGAGGCGCTGCTGGAACGGGTGCGCGCACTCGTCGCCGACAACAGTGTGCAGATGGCGCGCCTGCAGCAGCTGCGCGCGGTGCTCGACGAGCGCCTGGCCATCTCGCGCCGCGTGGTCGAGCTGATCCGTACCCAGGGCATACAGGCCGCCACGCGCTATGCGAACAACGCACCACTGCAGGCCACGCGCCAGCAGACCTACCGCCTGCTGCGCGAGCTGGAAGCCGACGAGCTGCGGCTGCTCGACGAGCGCAACATCGCCTATGACGAGGCCAAGCGGGCGCTCGTGGGCTCCGGCCTGGTCCTGGCGCTGCTGCTCTCAGCACTGCTCACCGGCACCTACCTGCTGCTGCGCCGCCAGCTGCGTGCCACCGAGGCCGGCCGCCAGGCTCTGATCGAGAGCGAGGAAAACCTCGCCATCACCCTGCACTCCATCGGTGACGGCGTACTGGTGACCGACCGTGCCGGCCGTATCACGCGCATGAACCCGGTGGCCGAGCAGCTCACCGGCTGGACGCAGGCCCAGGCCCTGGGCCACCCGATTGACGAGGTCTTTCCCATCGTGCACGAGGAAACGCGTGCACCGGCCGAGATCCCGGTGGCCCGCGTGCTGGCCACCGGCGAGGTGCAGGGCCTGGCCAACCACACCACCCTGATCGCGCGCGACGGGCGCGAGACCCCCATCGCCGACAGCGCGGCCCCCATCCACAACGCCCGGGGCGAAGTGGTGGGCGTGGTGCTGGTGTTTCGCGACGTCAGCACCGAACGCGCCGCCCAGCGTCTGGTGGCACAGCAGAACCTGCTGCTGGAACAGAACGTGATCGAGCGCTCGGCCCAGCTGCGCGACAGCCAGGAGCACCTGCACAGCATCATCAACGGCGCCCCAGCCCTGATCGCCTACCTCGATACCGAGCAGCGCTTCGTCTACGCCAACACGCATTACCGCCGCCGCTTCGCCCCCGACGGCCAAGAGATCACCGGGCAGACGGTGCGCGAGGTCGCGGGGGAGGAACGCTACGCCATGGCTGGCGCCACCCTCGCCCGTGCGCTGCAGGGCGAACCGCAGAGCTTCGACTGGCAGCCCTTCCCCGACGTCTGGCAGGTGAGCAACTATGTCCCGCGACGCGACGCGCAGGGGCAGGTGATCGGCTGCTACGTGCTTGGCACCGACATCACCGAACGCAAGCGGCACGAGTCGCAGATCGAAACCCTGAACACCGAACTCGGTCAGCGTGTGCGTGAGCTCGAACATGTCAGCCGTGCGCTGCGCACGCTGAGCGCCGGCAACCGCACCATGCTGCGCGCCCACGACGAGCAGGAGCTGCTCGACAGCATGTGCCACACCATCGTCAATGCCGGCGGCTACAGCGTGGCCGTCGTCTGGTTCCGCTCCGACGATGCCGGCCAGTCGCTCTGGCCCGTGGCCGAGCACGGCTTTCCCGGCGGCATGGCCGCGCTGCGCCTGCTCAAGACCAGCTGGGCCGACAACGCCCACGGCCGCGGTGCCGTGGGCACGGCCATCCGCAGCGGCCAACCCACGGTGGTGCAGGACATCGCAAGCGACCCGCACTACGCGCCCTGGCGCACGCTGATCGACGGTCAGGCCTCCGGCCTGGCCTGCCCGCTGCACGTAGGCAGCCGCGTGATGGGCGCGCTCGCCATCTATCACCCCGAACCCGGAGCCTTCGATGCCGACGAGATCAGCCTGCTCAGTGCCCTGGCCGACGATCTGGCCTTCGGCATCACCACGCTGCGCGAGCGCGCCGAGCAGCAGCGCACGCGCCAGGCCATGCACCATCTCACCCACCATGACGCGCTCACTGGCCTGGCCAACGAGACCCAATTCAACGAGCTGCTGAGCGCGGCCGTGGAGCAGGGTCTGCGCGGCGGCGCGCATTTCGCCATGCTGCAGACGAATATCGAGCGCCTGGGCGAGATCAACGATGCGCTGGGCTTCAGCCACGGCGACCAGCTGCTGCGTGACTTTGCGCAGCGTCTGGCCCAGGCCGCCCCATCCGGCGCCACCGTGGCCCGTCTGCGGGGTGACGAGTTCGCCCTGCTGCTGCCCGGCGGCGACAGCGCCGCTGCACAGCGCCTGGCACAGCGCCTGCATGAGGTGCTGAGCCCGCCTTTCGCCATCGCCGATCTCGCGCTCGACGTCGCGGCGCGCATCGGCATCGTCGCCTACCCCGAACACGGCCTGACCCCGCACGACCTGTTCCGTCACATGGACATGGCCGTGCGTCAGGCCAAGAAGCAGGGCAACGGGCTCGCCCTCTACGACCCGCGGCTCAACCCCGCGCCCGCGCAGCGCCTGACCTTCGCCGGCGAGCTGCGCCGCGCCATCGAAGGCGGCCAGCTCGCGCTCTACCTGCAGCCCAAGGTCGAGATGGCCAGCGGTCGCGTCTGCGGCGCCGAAGGCCTGGTGCGCTGGCCCCACCCCGTGCGCGGCATGATTCCGCCCGGTGAATTCATCGAGCTGGCCGAGCATACCGGCCTGATCCGGCCCCTGGGTGCCTGGGTGCTGGAAACCGCCTTCCACCTGAACCAGCACTGGAGCGGGCGCGGCCAGGCCCTGCCCATTGCCATCAACCTCTCGGCGCGCAATCTGCGCGATGAAAGCCTGCCCCCGCTGATCCGTGACCTGCAGACCACCTGGCGCGGCGGCGACGGTCTGCTGGAGATCGAGATCACCGAGAGCACCGCCATGGAAGACCCGGAGTTCGCGCTGCGCGTACTGCACGAGCTGCGCGGCCTGGGCGTGCCGCTGCACATCGATGACTTCGGCACCGGCTACTCCTCGCTGAGCTATCTGCAGAAACTCCCCGTGGACTGCATCAAGATCGACCAGTCCTTCGTGCGCAATATGGTGAGCAGCAAGGAATCTGCGCTGATCGTGCGCTCCACCATCGACCTGGCACACGACCTCGGGCGCAAGGTCGTGGCCGAGGGCGTGGAAACGCGCCAGCACTGGGAGCAGCTGGCCGCGCTGGGCTGCGACATGGCCCAGGGCTACTACATCGCCCGCCCCATGCCGGCTGAGGCCTTCCAGGCCTGGCTGCGCGACTATCAGCCGCCGGACTGAACGGGGCACGGGCACGGTCTATCATGGCCGCAACACCATGAGGAGACCACCATGAGCCGCTACCCCGCCCCCGAGATCAAGGACCTGCCCGAGGACATCCGCGCCAGGATCCTGGAGGTGCAGGAGAAGGCTGGCTTCGTGCCTCAGGTCTTTCTGGCCCTGGCACGCCGGCCGGCCGAATGGCGCGCCTTCTTCGCCTACCACGATGCGCTCATGCTCAAGGAGGAAGGCAGCCTGAGCAAGGGCGACCGCGAGATGATCGTCACCACCACCAGTGCGGCCAACCAGTGCCTGTACTGCGTGGTGGCACACGGCGCCCTGCTGCGCATCTACGAGAAGAAGCCTTTGGTAGCCGACCAGGTGGCGGTGAACTACCGCAAGGCCGACATCACGCCGCGCCAGCGCGCCATGCTAGACTTCGCGATGAAGGTCTGCCTGCGTTCGCACGAAATCGAGGAGGTCGACTTCGCTCCGCTGCACGCGCATGGTTTCTCCGACGAAGACATCTGGGACATCGCCGCCATCACGGCCTTCTTCGGTCTCTCGAACCGCATGGCCTCGTTCAGCAACATGATGCCCAACCCCGAGTTCTATCTGATGGGGCGCGTGCCGCGCGAGAAAAAGCCCACCTGAGCCCCACGCTTGAAATGCCGGCACAGCTGGCCTATGCTTGCCTCCCCGGGCGCTGATCCACGGCCATTTCGCCGCTGTCCGGAGGGAGACCGTCATGCGTGCCATCCATCCCGCTGCTGTCCTGCTCACCACCCTGCTGCTGTGCGCGCCCGCCCATGCTGCCGATGAAGGCTACAGCGGCGGCGGTGAAGACGACCTGCGCCCCGCCCGCATGCAGATCGCCGAGAAGAACTGGCTGGGTGCCGTGGCCACGCTCAACGCCTACACACGCACCCACCCGAAGAGCGCCGACGGCTACAACCTGCTGGGCTACAGCTACCGCCAACTGCAGCGCTACAACGAATCGCTCGACGCCTATCAGCGTGCACTCACGCTCGACCCCAAGCACCGCGGCGCGCACGAGTACATCGGCGAAGCCTATCTCGCGCTGGGCCGGCTCGACAAGGCCAAGGAGCACCTGGATGCGCTGGACAAGATCTGCTTTCTGCCCTGTGAGGAATACCGTGACCTGAAGCGCTCCTACGAAGCCGCCTTGCGCAGCAAGTAGGCCGGTGTTCGACCGGCCCCGGGCCCTCGGCCCGGCTCCCGGCACAGACGCTCAGAAGCTTTCCCAATCATCGTCACCCTTGGCCGGCGATGCCGGCTTGGCCACAGGCGCAGGCACGGCCGGTTTCGAGGCGGCCATGGCCCTGGGTGCGGGGGCCGGCGCGCGCGGTGCCGGCGGCGCCGATGCCGTAGGCGCCGGGCGCGGCGCCGGCGCGGCACTGAAGCCACTGCCCTCGTTGCCCAGGCGGAACACGGCCACCACCTGTGCCAGACTCTGCGCCTGCTCGCGCATGCTGTTGGCGGCCGCGGCGCTCTCTTCCACCAGGGCCGAGTTCTGCTGGGTCATCTGGTCCAGCTCGGCCACGGCCTTGTTCACCTCGGCGATGCCCTGACTCTGCTCGGTCGTGGCGGCGTGGATCTCGGCAATGATGTCGTTCACGCGCTTGACCGAACTCACGATCTCGCCCATGGTCTGGCCGGCCTCGGCCACCAGCTGGCTGCCGCTGTCCACCTTCTGCACCGAGGC
>CAMLNH010000032.1 GCA_946481355.1 uncultured Curvibacter sp. | reverse complement strand
GGACGATGATAATTCACAGCCATGAACAACACCCTGAACGGTATGGCCCCCCTGCCCCATCTGGGCGTCATCCGCGCCGAAGGCGAGGATGCGGCCAAATTCCTGCATGGTCAGCTCACCCAGGACTTCGCCCTGCTGGGCCTGTCCGAGGCGCGGCTGGCCGCCTTCTGTTCGGCCAAGGGCCGCATGCAGGCCAGCTTCGTGGCCTTCAAGCGCAGCCACACCGAGATCCTGCTCATCTGCAGCCGCGACCTGCTGGCGCAGGCGCTCAAGCGCCTGTCCATGTTCGTGCTGCGTGCCAAGGTCAAACTCAGCGATGCCACGGAGGGCACGGCCCTCTGCGGTGTGGCCGGTCCTGCCTTGCAGGCGCTGGCCGCACAGGAAGCCCGTCCCTGGACCTGCCAAGCGCTGGGCGAAGCCCATCTGGTCCACCTCTACCCGTCCGACGGCGTACCGCGCGCGCTCTGGGTCGCACCTGCGGGCACGGCCCTACCCGCCGGACCTGCCTTGCGCCACGAGGACTGGCTCTGGGGCGAGGTGCGCAGCGGCGTGGCCACGGTGAGCCAGCCCATCTTCGAGGCCTTCGTGCCGCAGATGCTCAACTACGAGTCGGTGGGAGGCGTGAACTTCAAGAAGGGCTGCTATCCCGGCCAGGAGGTGGTGGCGCGCAGCCAGTTCCGCGGCACGCTCAAGCGCCGCGGCTATCTGGTGCACGGCGAAACTGCCATGCAAGCCGGCCAGGACATCTATGCCGCCACCGACCCCGAACAGCCCTGCGGCCTCGTGGCCCAGGCGGCACCCGCGCCCCAAGGCGGCTGGGAGGCCATCGTCTCGCTGCAGACCGCTTCGGCACAGGCGGTCCTGCACCTCGGTCAGGCCGATGGTCCGGTGCTGACGCTGCTGCCCCTTCCTTACCCCCTGCTGGAAGACATCTGAGATTCAGCGCAGGGCCGCGCGGTAGTCCGCCGGCACCAGCTCGCGCACCTGCGGACGCAGGACTTCGGGGGTTGCATCCCACGCGGCCTGGAAGGCGGCCAGCGCCCGGGGGCGGTCCCGCAGATCGGGGCCCGCGTAGACCATGCCGGCCCTGAGCCAGCTGTCGATCTGCGTGGCGGGCCAGAGTTGGCGGCGTAGCTCCTGGGCGTCCAGCGCCAGCTGGAAGTCCCGCTGGCGTAGGCCCTGCACATAGGCATAGTCGATCAGGTCCGGCTCCACCCTGCCACTGTCCAGGTGCACGCGCAGACGTTGCAGCGCCTCCTGCTCCTGGCCACGGCGCAGCAGCAGCATGACCTCGACCGAGTGCAGGCTGGGTGCGTCCGGTCGCAGGGCCCGGGCGCGCTCGTAATAGACCTGGGCCTGGTCCAGGTCTCCGAGGTGGACGTGGGCACGGGCCAGGTTCGTCATCAGCGCCACCACATGGGGCCGGGACGCCAGCACCGACGCCCAGATCCAGCGCGCGTTCTCCCAATCGCCCCAGCTTGCGAGCTCGTCGGCCACCAGCGGGGTGATCTTGCGGTAATGCGGATGCAGGGTCACGCCCTCGCGCACCAGGCGCAGCATCTCCGCGCGCTGCGCCAACGCTGCCGGCTCGTTCGGCGCGCCCGAGCGGCTGATGCCGTAGGCCAGCTGGGCCGCGCGCACCAGCCGGCTTTCGGCCGCGACGGCCAGCGCGCTCAGGCCCGCTGCTGCCAGCAAGGCCAGGACCAGACCCAGCTGCGCCAACCGCAAGCGGCCGGCATGGGCCGGGCGTTCGGGCCTCGGTCCTTGCAAGCGCTGTTCGGATGCCGCGAGCGCGCCCAGGACCAGCGCGAACAGGGCGCCCGCACCCGCGAGGCGCCAGGGGAAACCGGCACCGCTGACGATGAACAGCCCCAGCAGGCTGCTCAGCAAGGTCGCACGCCAGGGCCGTTCCTGCGGGTCGGCGGCATCGGCCCCGGGTGCTTCGTGCCAGGTGCGCGCGGCCGCACGCAAGAGCCAGAAGGCCAGCCCGAGCGCGAACAGCCAGCCGGTCAGTCCGTACTCGGCCAGCAGCTGGAGGTATTCGTTGTGGACGTAGTAGTCGGTCTCGATCTGGGTCCCCGGCGCCTGATAGCGCGGTATCTCGACTTCCCAGGCACCCGCCCCCGCGCCCAGGAGAGGCCGATCGGTGATCAGGCGCAGCGTGGCCTGCCACATCTGCAGGCGCACGCTGGACGAGCCCACGGTGTATTCGGTGCTGACCGTCAAGGACTGTCCGCGCACGAAGGCACGCTCCAGTGCCGTCTGACCCAGGCCCTCGCGCGCCAGGTAGGCGTTGCCGGTCGGCACGCTGCCCAGGCCGATGAGCGTGCCCAGCACGATGGCCAGCGCCAGCGCGCGGTCGGCGCGTGGCCAGCACAGCCATGCCAGCCGGCTGCGGTATCGCCAGAGCAGATAGAGCAGCACCGGTAACAGCACGGCCAGGGCCAGCAGGGCCGAGCGTGTGCCGGTCATCAGCAGGGCCAGCATATTGAAGGCTGTGCTGAACACACGCAGCGCCATCTGCGCCCGACCCTGCGCCTGGGCCGCGAGCAGTACCGAGAACGGCAGCGTGCACAGTACGTACTCGGCGTAGAAATTGCGGTTCAAAAAGGTGGAGGCCGGTGGCGGCAGCTGCGGGAACCAGCGCAGGTCCAGCCAGAACTGCAGGGCCACCCAGAGCGAAGCCAGCACGGCGCCCCAGTGGATGCCCGTGGCCAGCAAGGGCAGACGTTGCAGCGTCAGGGTGTTGAGCCCCAGCCAGAGCAACAGGGCAAACAGCGCCCAGCGGATGGCTTCCACACCGGCCAGATAGGGATGTGACCAGGCCACGCTGCCCAGGGCCCAGGCCAGCAGCAGCACGGGCAGCCACAGCACCGGGTGCCAGGCCAGCCCCGCTGCTTCGCGCAGGCGGGCGCGGCACAACAGCAGCGCAGCGATGAGCGTGCCGAAGGCGACCAGCGCGGATTTCAGCGTGTCCTGCAGCACGAGCTCGCTGGGCACGCCCAGGGCTGGCGTCAGGAACATCATGGCGGCCAGAACGGCCACCACACGATGGTCCGGTGGGAGCATGGAGCGCGACGCGTCGGCGCTCATGCGATCGGCCCGCTCAGGGCACGCCGCATGGTCAGGTGCGGAATACCGGCTTCCTCGTAGGGCTCGCCCTGTCCTTCGAAGCCGAGGCGCTGGTAGAAGCCTTCAGCGCTGCGCTGGGCGTGCAGCAGCACCTCGTTGTCCCCGCGCTCGCGTGCGGCCTGCATCAGCGCCAGCAGGATGTCGCGGCCCAGGCCGCTGCCGCGCAGGGTGCGGCTGACCGCCATGCGGCCGATGCGGGCCACGCCCGGCGCGTGCTGCAGCAGGCGGCCCGTGGCCAGGGGCATGCCCAGGCGGTTGCAGGCCAGGGCGTGGATGGCGGTGGCGTCCTCCTCATCCCATTCGAGATCCTTCGGAATCTGCTGTTCCTGCACGAACACCTCGGTGCGGACCCGACCGGCCGCGGCGCCCAGCTCGGCCCAGCTGCCCACACGCAGCGTCACCATGGGCTCGCCGGCCTCGAAGCCCAGCAGCGTGTCGCGCAGGGCCTGGGGGACGGGCTTCGAGGTCTGGGTGGCGGGGTCGGCGTAGACATAGACCAGCTCACAGCTGATCAGCAGCGCATCGCCGCGGAAGATGCCGCCGCGAAACAGCAGCGAGGAGTTGCCGATGCGTTCGCACTTCATGCCGATGTCCAGCATGTCGTCGTAGCGCGCCGAGGCGTGGTATTCGAGCGTAGCCTTCTTGACGTAGAGGTCGCCGCCCAGGTGCTCCATGGCCTCGACGTAAGGCAGGGCCAGGGCGCGCCAGTAGTCGCTGATGGCGGTGTCGAAGTACATCAGGTAGTGGGCATTGAAGACAATCTTCTGCATGTCCACCTCGGCCCAGCGCACGCGCAGGCGATGGAAGTAGCGGAAGTCGGCACGGGTCGGGGTGGTGGCGCTCATGGGGTCTGGAAGGCGTGTTTCAGGGCGCGGGCGGCGTCGGTATGGGCCTGCAGGGCTTCGGGGATGGCGCGGCCCATCTTGATGAATTCGTGGACCACGCCGCGGTAGATCTCCAGATCGACCATCACGCCGGCGGCACGCAGCTTGTCGGCGTAGAGCACGCCCTCGTCGACAAGCGGGTCGCATTCGGCCAGGCCGATCCAGGCCGGTGCCAGGCCCTCCACGTCGGGCGCCAGCAAGGGCGCGAAGCGCCAGTCCTCACGGTCGGCCGGGCCGTTGACGTAGTGGTTGAAGAAGTAGCTGATCTGCTCTTCGCCGATCACGAAGCCCTCGGCAAAGGTCTTGTGCGAGGGCGTGTCCTGGTGTGCGGCGCACCCTGGATAAAAGAGAAGCTGCAACGCCAGCGGCAGCCCGGCATCGCGCGCCTCGATGGCGCAGACGATGGCCAGCGTGCCGCCCGCGCTGTCACCCCCGACGGCGATGCGCGTGCTATCCAGGCCCAGGGCGGTCGCCTCACGCGCCAGCCATTGCAGGGCGTCCCAGGCATCGTCGGCGGCGGTCGGGAATTTGTGTTCGGGGGCCAGCCGGTAGTCCACCGAGACCACGGCGCAGCGGGTCAGATGGCTCAGGTGGCGGCACAGTGCGTCGTGTGTCGCCACGCTGCCGATGGTGAAGCCGCCGCCGTGGAAGTACAGCAGTACCGGCAGGCGTTCCTGCGCCGGGGCATAGAGTCGGGCGGCGATGGTGGCTCCGTCTCGGGTGGGGATGGACAGCTCTTCCACGCGCGCGAGCTTGTGGCCCGGGATGTCCAGCATGCCCGAGCCCATCTCGTAGACCTGGCGCGCCTGCTGGGGTGTCAGCGCATGCAGGGGCAGCTGGCGGGTGCGCGCCATGCGGTCCAGCAGCTGATGCATGGCCGGGGTCAGCAGGGACCGGGGGTTGCGTTGGTGACTCATGCGCGCGCGTTTGCTTGCTATAAAGAGAGAACAGAGACACAAATCCTACACTGCGGAGACCTCGCACCATGGCCCTCATCTATTACGTCACCCAGGTCCAGTTTGACTTCGGCGCCATCAAACTGCTTAAGGCCGAATGTGAACGCATCGGTATCAGCCGTCCGCTGATCGTCACGGATGCCGGCGTCAAGGCCGCGGGCCTGCTGCAGAAGGCGCTGGACGCCCTGCCCGGCCTGCCCGTGGCCGTGTTCGACCAGACGCCCTCCAATCCCACCGAGTCCGCGGTGCGCGCTGCCGCCGACATCTACAAGGCTCAGAGTTGCGACGGCCTGATTGCCGTGGGCGGCGGCAGCGCGATCGACTGCGCCAAGGGCGTGGCGATTGCGGCCACGCACGAGGGCCCGCTCAAGACCTACGCCACCATCGAAGGCGGTTCGCCGAAGATCACCGAGCGCGTCGCGCCGCTGATCGCCGTGCCCACCACAGCCGGCACGGGCAGCGAGGTGGCGCGCGGTGCCATCCTCATCGTCGACGACCACCGCAAACTGGGCTTCCACTCCTGGCACCTCGTACCCAAGGCCGCCATCTGCGACCCCGAGCTCACGCTGGGCCTGCCCCCGAAGCTCACGGCTGCGACGGGCATGGATGCCATCGCGCATTGCATGGAAACCTTCATGGCCCCGGCCTTCAACCCGCCGGCCGACGGCATTGCACTCGATGGCCTGCAGCGTGCCTGGGCGCATATCGAACGCGCCACCAAGGACGGCTCGGACCGCGAGGCACGACTCAATCTCATGAGTGCCTCCATGCAGGGCGCCATGGCTTTCCAGAAGGGACTGGGTTGCGTGCATTCGCTGAGCCACAGCCTGGGTGGCGTCGATCCGCGCCTGCACCACGGCACGCTCAATGCCATGTTCCTGCCGGCCGTGGTGGCCTTCAATGCCGGCGCTGAGTCGGTGCAGAAAGAGGCGCGTCTGCTGCGCATGGCCCAGGCCATGAGCCTGGATTCCGCCGGCGACATCGGCGAGGCGATCCAGGACATGAACGCCCGCCTGGGCCTGCCCACGGGCCTGCGCGCCATGGGGGTGAGCGAAGGCCAGTTCGATCAGGTCATCACCGGTGCCCTGGCCGACCATTGCCACAAGACCAACCCGCGCATCGCGAGCCCGGAGGACTACCGGGCGATGCTGGCACAGGCGATGTAAGACTGGCCGCCGGCTGACTGCTTGTTATTTGAACAGGCAGTGTTTGGCGTAGTCGGTGGCCTCGTTGGCTGTCCAGTCGCCCTTGGGCTTGTCCTTCATGTTGTCGCACCAGGCTTGGCTGCCGACTTCGGGCGAACAGGCCGTGAGCAGCAGCAGCGTGGTGGCCAGGATCAGCAGTGTTTTCATCGCGCGTCCTCGAGGTTCGGGTTCAGAGGGCTAGCAGCCGGGCCGGATCGGGCCGCTCCAGCCAGGCGGCAAATTCCTCGGCCAGCTGTTCGCTCATGCGCACGGCGCGGGTCCAGGCCTGCACGCGCGCGCTCAGATCGTTGCCGTAGTGCGTGAAGTCCTGGCGGTCGGGCAGCTTGCCATGGGGCAGGGTCTGGATCCATTCCGGATTCGGCGCTACGACCAGCATCGTGTCCAGAAAGTGGGTGGCGCGGTGGCGCCACTTGAGTGCCTTGTCCAGCCAGCCCGGCACCACGGCGCGCTGGAAGTGCGGGTACAGCACCAGGCCCGGGCGTTGCGTGGCATCGGGTGCGGCCGCGTAGTTGAGGTGCAGGTGGTAGTCGGTGATACCGCCGTCCCAGTAGGCACCAGGCGGTGCGCCTGGGATGTCGTGCACGGCCTGCAGCACAAAGGGAATGGAACAGCTGGCCTGCAGCGCCGGGTAGAAATTCGCTTCGTCCAGCGCGAGCTGACGCGTCCGGTAGTCGCTGGTCGCAAAGGGCAAGGGTGCATGACGCTGCCCGGCCCCGCCCGCGGTGGAGAAAACCACGCGCTCCAGCCAGGCGCCCATGGCGCGCCGGCGCACGCTGTTGCTCAGGAAGGCCCCCAGATAGCCCAGCGGCGTGCGCAGGCTGTGCTCGCGGCCCAGCACATGACGGCCGCGCGAGGTGACGATGTGCAGGTGGTAGCGCGGGTGCTGCAGCACCTCGGACACCCGGCCGCCGTAGAACAGGCGCAGGTTGCGCGCGAACTCCTCGCTGACCAGCCGTGCCGGCGGTAGCTTCTGCCCGGGCCGCAGCTCGTAGTGCTGGTGGATGTAGTCATGCTCCAGGCGCTCGAAGGCGGCCACGGGCTGGTCCAGGCAGGCCGTGGCCATGCGCCAAGCGCCGATCGACGCGCCAACCAGATCGACCGGCTGCTGCGACCGGGGCAGCCACTCGCCAAAAAGAAAACGGTCGACGGCGCCGAGGATCAGCCCCTTGGGGCCGCCGGCGGCAGCCGGGATGGTGCGGATGTGTTCGGGGGACAGGCCGTGGCGGCGGATGTGCTCGCGGGCTGCAGGCCCGGCGTACAGACTCAATGCTTGCATGCGGAAAGAAAAACAGAAGTTCGCGCGGATTCAGGTATGGGCCGACCAGTCGAAGGGATCCTGCTGCAGCACCATGTCGATGTCCAGGTCCAGCACCTCGCCGACTTCGCCCGGGAAAGTCACGGCCAGGGCCTTGTCGTTGAGTTTGGCCTCCTTGGCGCGTGCACGCCAGGTGGCCAGATGGATGACGCCGGCCAGGGGCTCATAGACGTTGTTGGAGAACGGCGCGTACTGGTGTTCCAGCGCGTCGACCATGGTCTGTGGAAAGCGCCATTGACGGACATAGGCTGCGCCCACATGGGCGTAGTTGTAGCCGAAGCGCAGCATCTCGGCCTTGGCGCGCTTGAGGTCCAGCGGGCCGAGCTCCTTGTTGAGCGCGGCCATCTCGGCCGGCATGCCGGCGTGCATGACCAGCTCCCCGATGGCATGGATCAGGCCGCAGGTGAAGGCCGCGCCCTGGTTCTGTCGCGTCACCCCGGCCAGCGAACGCGACAACTTGGCCACGTTGAGGCTGTAGGCCCAGAACTGCGGCAGGTTGACGCCCGGGATGCCCTTGAGCGAGGCGGCCGACGCAGCATCGGCCGCCATGTGGCGGATGTGCGCCAGATCCAGCAGGGCCAGCGCCTCGGAGGCGCTATGGACCTTGCCCGAGAGTTTGAACAGCGGCGTGTTCGCCGTCTGCAGCACCCGTGTGGTCAGGGCCGGGTCGGTGCCGATCAGTTGCGTGATGTTCTTGAGGTCCGGCACCTCGCGGTCGAGTTCGCTGAGCAGCAGCGCGACAACCTTGGGGATGCTGGGCAGCACGATGGGCGAGGCCAGCAGGGCATTCAGCTCCATGTCGGACGACTCCGGTGTGCAAACGGGCTCATGGCGGCATTATCACGCGCCCTCAGGGCCTGCGTCGAGAGGCTCCCTGCGCCGAGGTCGCCAGGGCGACCTCGGGCGGTGCGGCTTCAGCGCTTGAGCTTGGCGAAGGCCGAGGCCATGGCGGACTGGGGTGCCGGGTCGTTGGTGCGACGTAGCGGCTGGCCCCGCCCTGCCCCTTCATAGCGGTTCTCGCGCGGGGCATCGCGGCGGCCGGGGGTGGCGTCAAGTTTCATGGTCAGGCTGATGCGCTTGCGTGCCACATCCACCTCGAGCACCTTGACCTTGACGATGTCGCCGGTCTTGACAACCTCGCGCGCGTCGTTGACGAACTTGTTGGCCAGCTGGCTCACGTGGACCAGGCCGTCCTGGTGCACGCCCAGGTCGACGAAGGCGCCGAACTGGGCCACGTTGCTGACCGTGCCTTCGAGCACCATGCCTTCCTGCAGGTCCTTGATGTCGTCCACGCCCTCGTTGAAGCGCGCCACCTTGAAGTCCGGCCGCGGGTCGCGGCCGGGTTTTTCGAGTTCGCCCAGGATGTCCTTGACCGTGATCACGCCGAACTGCTCGTTGGCGAACAGCTCGGGCTTGAGGGTCTTGAGCATCTCGGCGCGGCCCATGAGCTCGGCCACGGGCTTGCCCGTCTTCTCCAGGATCTTCTCGACCACAGGGTAGGTCTCGGGATGCACGCCCGTCATGTCCAAGGGGTTGTCGCCGCCGCGGATGCGCAAAAAGCCCGCGCTCTGCTCGAAGGTCTTGGCGCCCAGGCCCGTGACCTTGAGCAGGTCCTGCCGGCTCTTGAAGGCGCCATTCGATTCACGCCAACGCACCACGGCCTTGGCCACCGAGGACGACAGGCCCGAGACGCGCGAGAGCAGCGGCACGCTGGCGGTGTTCAGGTCCACGCCCACCGAGTTCACACAGTCTTCCACCACGGTGTCCAGGCTGCGCGCCAGCTCGCTCTGGTTCACATCGTGCTGGTACTGGCCCACGCCGATGGATTTGGGGTCGATCTTGACCAGCTCGGCCAGCGGGTCCTGCAGGCGCCGCGCAATGCTGGCGGCACCGCGCAGACTCACGTCCACGTCCGGCATTTCCTGGGAAGCGAATTCGCTGGCGGAATAGACCGAGGCGCCTGCTTCGCTGACCACGACCTTCTCGATCTGCTTGTCCACCTTGGCGGCCAGCTTGATGAGATCGGCCGCCAGCTTGTCGGTCTCGCGGCTGGCCGTGCCGTTGCCGATGGCAATCAGGTTCACGCCATGTTTCTCGACCAGGCGCGCCAGGGTGTGCAGGGATCCTTCCCAGTCGCGCTTGGGCTCGTGCGGATAGACCGTGGCCGTGTCGACCAGCTTGCCCGTGGCGTCGACCACGGCCACCTTGACGCCGGTGCGGATGCCCGGGTCCAGGCCCATGACCACACGGGGGCCGGCCGGTGCGGCCAGCAGCAGGTCGCGCAGATTGTCGGCAAAGACCTTGATGGCCACCTTCTCGGCCTCTTCGCGCAGGCGGGTGAAGAGATCGCGTTCGGTGGACAGGCTGAGCTTGACGCGCCAGGTCCAGGCCACGCATTTGCGCAGCAGGTCGTCGGCCGGGCGGGCCTTGTGGCTCCAGCCCAGGTGCAGCGCGATCTTGCCTTCGGCGAGCGAAGGCTTGCCCGGCTCGGGCTCCACGGGCAGCACGAGCTTGGCGTCCAGGATTTCCAGCGTGCGGCCGCGGAACACGGCCAGGGCCCGGTGCGAAGGCACGCGGCCGATGGGCTCGTCGTAATCGAAATAGTCGCGGAACTTGGCCACGTCCACATTGTTCTCGTCCTTGCCGGTGGCCAGCTTGCTCTGGAACAGGCCTTCCTGCCAGAGCCACTCGCGCAGGGCTTGCACCAGGGCTGCGTCCTCGGCCCAGCGTTCGGACAGGATGTCGCGCACGCCGTCCAGCACGGCCGACACGGTGCTGAAGTCGTCGCCGGCCTCGGTCTTGTCCTTCAGCACAAAGGCCTGGGCCTCGACGGCCGGGTCCAGCAACGGGTCGGCAAAGAGCTTGTCAGCCAGGGGCTCGATACCCGCCTCACGGGCGATCTGGCCCTTGGTGCGGCGCTTGGGCTTGTAGGGCAGGTAGAGGTCTTCCAGCTCCTGCTTGGTCGGCGCGGCGGCGATGGCGGCCTGCAGCAGGGGCGTGAGCTTGCCCTGCTCCTCAATGCTCTTGAGGATGGCGGCGCGGCGCTCTTCCAGCTCCCGCAGATAGACCAGGCGGACTTCCAGCTCGCGCAGCTGGGTATCGTCCAAACCGCCCGTGACTTCCTTGCGGTAACGGGCGATGAAGGGGACGGTGGCTCCCCCGTCCAGCAAGGCCACAGCGGCCTCGACCTGTTGTGTTCTGACCCCGATTTCCTGCGCGATCTGCGCGATGATTTTCTGCATGACTCTCTGAATGCCGCCGGCCCGAACGCCGACGCATGGGAACAAAGCCCGCGAGTGTGCCACAGCCCGCAGGGCCGCCTGTCAGACAAATTCCTACAGCAGGATCAGGCAAATTCCGACTCAAGTTTTTAACGCTGACGGTCAGTATCGTCACTGAGAGTCGGGAGGACGGGCGGATGGCCTGGCCTGTCGCTCATATCGTCCACTACAGGTGCAAACATGAATCTTCAAAGCGTGCCCGCGTCCGCTCCCCTCATGCCCGGCGAATTTCCTGTCCCGGCCCATGACGGCAACTTCATGACCGAAGAGCGTTTGCCATTTACGGTACGTCTGGTTCGCAACGAAGCAGATCTACGCAAGGCCGTGCAGATCCGGCAACAGGCCTATGCTCGCCACATGCCCGAAGTCGCCCAAGGGCTGGGTGCACCCGAGGCAGTTGATACCCAGGACGGCGTGGTGATCTTGCTGGCGGAATCCAAGGTCGATGGTTCGCCGCTGGGGACAGCCCGCATCCAGACAAACCAGTTCGAGACCCTGGCACTGGAAAAATCGATTGCTCTGCCGGATTGGTTGCAGGGAAAGTCCCTCGCGCATGTCAGTCGCTTGGGCATCGTCCAGGGACAGGCAGGTCGCCTGGTCAAGCTCATGCTTTTCAAGGGCTTGTTCAAGTACTGGGAACAAAATGGTATTGACTGGGCAGTCGTGGCGGCTCGTGCGCCCCTGGACCGCATGTACCAGCAACTGCTGTTCAAGGATGTCTTCCCGGGCCAAGGCTTTACTCCCCTGGCGCATATGAACAACGTTCCTCACCGGGTCATGGCCTTCGAAGTCGCGACGGCCTATGCGCGTTGGCGCCAGGCAGGTCATCCCCTGACCCAGTTCATCTTCTTCACCCACCACCCTGACCTGGACGTGGGAGACGAGCCCGCTGAATATGCCTACTTGCCCGGAACGGACCGCGTAGCAGCCATCCAGCCCTACCAAGCCTGAGCTGAGCCGCAGCGCTTTCTGCAGCCACCCCGCCACAGAGTGGAGGGGTGGCTGGTATCTTTTTTGTAGCAAAATCAGCGCATTAGCGCTCAAACCTCCTCCAGTGGCGTTATGCTATCTCCCTACTTGGGGACGTAGCGGACAAGAAACGGCCATGCTCCTTTTGCAGTAGAAAGGGTGGGAGGCGTCTGATGTGGAATGCGGCGGCAGAGCATGTACTGGCTTGGAACAGATCTCTGTCCGGGCTGATTCAGCACGTTCTGGACCGCCTTTTCCTCTATGTGTCGGTCTATCTGGTCCCCATCGGATTGACGGTGCTTTCCGTTTTTGCATTGGTGTTCTGGGAGAACGTCTACGACGCCGATCCCGAGCAGCAGATGGAGCTTCGTGTCGTCGTCGAGAGCGACACTGAGCTGACACTTGATCAAGCCAAGCAGGCGCTGCTCCAGTCAAGCCCTGTTCTGCAGCACGAAACCAAACTGTCCGAAGTCCCTCTATGGTTCGGACTTGCCCTGGACGAGCGCAGCACGGCGCCGCAGTTCGTGGAGCTGCCTTCCCGCCATGTCGTGAGCATGAAGTGCTGGGATGGGGTTACCGGGCAAGTCATGGGCGCAACGAACGAGGCGGGGGCTGCAGGTGCCTTGCGCAAGGCCAAGGCCGGGTATGCCGTGAGGTTGGAGCGGCCAAGACAGACCGTCGTCTGCCGGGCTCAATTCCAGGGGCCAGCCAAACTGACAGCCTTTCAATGGTCAGAGCAGGCGCTCGATACTTCTGAGCGGGACTTTCAGCGCAAATCGGGACTGCTGGATGGTGGCATGCTGGTCCTGGCAACCTTTGTGCTGATCACCGCACTGATCAACCGGCAAAGCCTCTACATCATCTTCGCGGCCTGGCTCTTCGTCACTCTGCGCATCAGTACCACTTCGGCAGGATGGGACACGCAGTGGCTCAACCATGCGGTCCCCCAGGATTGGCTGGCCCAAAGCCGATCCATTGCCCGAGGAATCTGGGCCATCCTCACGGTCACGCTCTACAAGGCACTGCTGCGCGAAGAGCTGAAACAGGTACGATCAGCGTTCCTTGTACATATTGCTCAATGGCTCTGTCTGGCCTTGCTGCTGGCTGCCTTCGCACTGCCCAGAGATCAGTTTCTTAAGATCATGTGGTTGTTGGGGACCGGGGCCCTGGCGCTGCTGCTGATGACTCTGGTGGACATTGT
>CAMLNH010000031.1 GCA_946481355.1 uncultured Curvibacter sp. | reverse complement strand
TGCGGGCACTTGCCCAGCCACTTGGGGCTGGTGCCGCCGCACTCGTTGCAGCTGTAGAGGGTTTTTTCCTTGGCCATCAGTGTCCTGTCCCGCAAATGCCCGCACATGAAACCGCGCCTTTCCGGCCATGACGGCGTTGCGAATCCGCGCGATACCCGTGGTATCGCTGTGGTTCGCGCCTTGTCCTGACCGGAAATCCATCGGTTTCACCGCGTGCGGGCATTTCCCGGACAGGACACGGCGATGTTACCCCAATACTGTATGAAATCACAGCCGCCCAATGTCGACCACTGTGGCGTACGCGCCATGGGTCTCGCTTAAGCTCCACAAGCCTTTCGCCTGCCCCATGCCCAGCCCCCGCCCTGTCTGCCTCATCACCGGCGCCGCCACCGGCATCGGCGCGGCCTGCGCGCGCGAGTTCGCGGCGCATGGCTGGGACCTGGGCCTGAGCTGGCTGGACGAAACCAACCGCGTGGCCCTGCTCGACGTGGCCACCGAATGCGAGGCACATGGCGTGAGCCCGCTGCTGTTGCACCTGGACGTGAGCCAGGATGAGAGCTGCGCGGCCTTCGTGCAGGGCGCGCTGCAGAAGTTCGGCCGCATCGACGCGCTGATCAACTGCGCGGGCACGACGCGCTTCATCGCGCACACCGACCTCGACGCGCTAACGCCCGAGGAGTTCCACCGCACCTACGACGTGAACACCGTGGGCCTGTACCGCATGACGCGCGCCTGCGCGCCGGCCCTGAAAGCCAGCAGCCGCGGCAGCGTGGTCAACATCTCGTCCATCGGCGGCCTCATCGGGCGCGGCTCGTCCATGGCCTATGCGGCATCGAAAGGCGCGGTCAACACGCTCACGCTGGCGCTGGCGCGCGCGCTGGGCCCGCAAGTTCGTGTGAACGCCATCGCACCGGGCTTTGTCGACGGCGGCCTGCCCAGCCGCGTGCTGGACGCCACGCGCCACGCCGAGGTGCTGCAGATACAAACCGAGAGTTCGCCGCTGCGGCGCGTCTCCCAAGCCGAGGAAGTGGCCGCGCTCGCCTGCTTTCTCACCGAACGCGCGCCCGGCATGACGGGTACCGTGATCCCCCTGGACAATGGCCTGCACCTCAACGCCGGCTAAACACTGAATAAGCGCCGAATGAACCCATGACCGAGAAAAAGAAGTTCCGCTCCGCCACCATCTACGAGGGCACGCTGCGTGCCACCACGCGCAGCTTCCTGCACGCACTCGGTCAGGACGAGGAAGACATCGCCCGCCCGCACATCGGCGTCTTCCATACCGGCGGCGAGATGAGCCCCTGCAACCTCAACCTACGCGACCAGGCCCAACACGCCAAGACCGGCATCTACGCAGGCGGCGGCACGCCGCACGAGTGCCCCGTGGTCTCGGTGTCGGATGGCCTGACCATGGCGCATTCGGGCATGCGTTTTTCGCTGATCTCGCGCGAGCTCATTGCCGACAGCGTGGAGGCCTCGGTGCGCGGCCACCAGTGGGACGGCATCTTCGGCATCGGCGCCTGCGACAAGAACCTGCCCGGCCTGATGATGGGCATGGTGCGCTGCAATGTGCCCAGCGTCTTCGTGCACGGCGGCTCGGCCCTGCCCGGGCAGACGCCGGGCGCCGACGGGCGCGACCTCAATGTGGTCGACACCTACGAGACCATCGGCAAGGTGCTGGCGGGCGACGCCACGCACGCCGAACTGGACGCCATCAGCCAGGCCTGCCTGCCGACGGCCGGCGCCTGCGCGGGCCAGTTCACGGCCAACACCATGGGCATGGTCTCCGAGGCCCTGGGCCTGGCGCCCATCGGCTCCAGCATGGTGCCCGCAGTCTTCAGCGAACGTGCGCCGCTGATGCGCCGTGCAGCCAAGCAGCTGATGAAGGCGGTGATGGGTGAAGCCCCGCTGCCGCGCGACATCGTCACCCGCAAAGCCCTGGAGAACGCCTGTGCCGTGGTCTCGGCCACGGGCGGCTCCACCAACGCGGCGCTGCACATCCCGGCGATTGCGCACGAGGCCGGCATCCCCTTCCACCTCGACGACGTGGCCGAGGTCTTTGCGCGCACGCCGCTGATCGCCGATCTGCGCCCGGGCGGCAAGTACCTCGCGCGTGACATGTATTACATCGGCGGCGCGGCCGTGGTGCTGCGTGAACTGCTGCGCAGCGGCCATCTGCACGGCGACACGCTGACCTGGACCGGCCGCACGCTGGCCGAGGAGATCGCCGACGCCAACGACCCGGACGGCCAGGTGGTGCGCCGCTTTGAAGACGCCATCTCCAGGGACGGAGGACTCGCCGTGCTCAAGGGCAACCTCTGCCCCGACGGCGCCCTGCTCAAGACCGCCGGCCTGAAGACCCTGGTGCACCGCGGGCCGGCGCGCGTCTTCGAATCCGAAGAGGAGGCCCAGGCCGCCGTGCAGGCCATACGCTACCAGCCGGGCGACGTGATCGTGATCCGCAACGAAGGACCCAAGGGCAGCCCGGGCATGCGCGAGATGCTGGGCATCACGGCCCTGCTCTACGGCCAGGGCATGGGCGACAAGGTGGCCCTGCTGACCGACGGGCGCTTCTCGGGCGCCACGCGCGGCCTGTGCATCGGGTACGCCGGCCCCGAAGCGGCTGACAAAGGGCCGATAGCCGCAGTGCACGATGGGGACATCATCGCGATCGACGCCCGTGCACCTACCCGCAGCATCACGGTGGAGCTGTCCGCAGATGAAATCGCCCGGCGGCTGGCCGATGTCAAGGTAAACACGGGGGTCGCCCAGGGCGGTCTGCTGGAAAAATATGCACGCTTAGTACGTCCGAGCCACCAGGGCGCGGTGACCCACTCCGGGCCCGTGACCTGGCTGCGCGACCTTTCCTGAACCTGCTCACCCATCAAACCAAGGAGACAGACATGAGCATCCAACGCCGCCACCTCATCCAGTCCACGGGCGCCGCTGCGCTGCTGGCCAGCATCGGCCAGCAGGCCTGGGCCCAGGCCCAGATCGACACGCTGAAGATCGTCACCGGCTTCGCGGCTGGCGGCACTTCGGACAACACCTGCCGCCGCGTGGGCACGCGCCTGACCGGCACCTATGCCAAGACCGTCGTCGTCGAGAACAAGACCGGTGCGGGCGGCCAGATCGCCATCCAGTACCTCAAGGGCCAGCCGGCCGATGGCAGCACGCTGCTGCAGTCGCCGACCTCGATGTTCACCATCTACCCGCACATCTACAAGAAGCTGCCCTATGACCCCGTGGCCGACGTCACGCCGGTCTCGCTGGCCTGCGTGTTCGACTTCGGCCTGGCCGTGGGCCCGCTGGTGCCGGCCAGCGTCAAGACCCTGGCCGAGTTCGTCACCTGGGCCAAGGCCAACCCGGCCCAGGCCAACTTCGGCTCGCCGGCTGCCGGTTCCACGCCGCACTTCGTGGGCGCACTGCTGGGCAAGAGCGCGGGCATCGACCTCAAGCACGCGGCCTACCGCGGCACCCAGCCCGCCATGCTGGACCTGCTGGGCGGCCAGATCGCAGCCGTCAGCGGCCCCATCGGCGACATCACCCAGCACCTGGCCACGGGCAAGATCCGCATCCTCGCCACCTCGGGCACCAAGCGCAACCGCTTCGCGCCCGACGTGCCCACCTATGCGGAGCAGGGTTTCAAGGAACTGACCCACAGCGAGTGGTTCGCCTTCTTCCTGCCGCCCAAGGCCGACGCCGCGCTAGTGGCACGCATGAATGCCGCCCTCAAGGCCGCGCTGGCCTCGAAGGACGTGATCGACGGCCTGGCGACCTTCGGCCTGGAAACCATGTCCAACAGCCCCGCCGAACTCGCGAACCTGCTCAAGCAGGACACGGCCAAGTGGGCGCCCATCGTCAAGTCCATCGGCTTCACGGCCGACGCCTGATCCAGGACGGCCTGCACCGCCCCGGGTTGGACACCAGCCCGGGGCCAGGGAGAAAAGAACATATGAGCTTCAGCAAGGTCTGCATCTACGGCGCAGGCGCCATCGGCGCATGGCTCGGCACGCGCCTGGGCCAGTCGGGCTGCGCCATCAGCGTGGTGGCGCGCGGCGCCACGTTGGCCGCCCTGCAGCAGCAGGGCCTGCGCTGCCAGTTCGAACGCGAGACACTGGCCGTGCCTGTGCAGGCCAGCGCCAACCCGGCTGCGCTGGGTCCGCAAGACCTCGTCATCGTGGCGGTCAAGGCACCGGCCCTGGCCGAGGTGGCGCGTCACATCCGGCCGCTGCTGGGCCCGCAGACCGTGGTGCTGACTGCCATGAACGGCGTGCCCTGGTGGTTCTTCCACGACTTCGGCGAGAAGCTCGCGGGCACGCAGCTCAAGGCCATCGACCCCAGGGGCGAGATCGCTGCGGGCATCCCGGCGGCGCACATCATTGGCGGCGTGGTGCATGCCAGCAGCGCGATCGTGGAGCCCGGCCTGGCGCGGCATCACTTCGGCAACCGCCTCATCATCGGTGAGCCCTCGGGGCAAAAGACCGAGCGGGTGCAGCAGCTCGTGGCCCTGCTCACGCAGGCCGGCTTCGAGACCGAGCTCTCGGCCCAGATCCAGAAGGACATCTGGTACAAGCTCTGGGGCAATATGACCGTGAACCCTGTGAGCGCGCTCACGGGGGCCACCACCGACAAGATCCTGGACGACCCGCTGGTGCGCGGTTTCATCTCCAGCATCATGCTGGAGGCCAAGGAGATCGGCGCGCGCATCGGCATCCCCATCTTCCAGCAACCCGAGAACCGGCACGAGGTCACGCGCAAGCTCGGCGCCTTCAAGACCTCGATGTTGCAAGACCTGGAAGCCGGCCGCCCCGTGGAGCTCGACGCACTGGTCACCGTGGTGCAGGAGCTGGGCACACTCACGGGCGTGCCCACGCCGAACACGGATATCCTGCTGGGTCTGGCACGCCTGCAGGCGCGCACGCGCAAGCTCTACTGATCCTCTCGCATGACCGTGACCTCCAGCGCGCCCAGCCGCGCCGCCTTCTTCACCCTGCTGTTCACGGCCTGCCTGTTTGGCGCCAACCACGTGGCGGCGCGTCTAGCCTTCAACCATGGCCTGGACGTGGCCAGCGCGGTCACGGTGCGCAGCCTGATCACGGCGCTGGTCGTCGGGCTCATCGTCTGGCAGCAGCGCGTCTCGCTCACGGTCACGAAACGCCAGCGCGGCTTTCTGCTGCTGATCAGCGCGCTGGTGGCCGTGCAGAGCCTGAGCCTCTACGCCGCCGTGGCGCGCCTGCCCGTGGCCCTGGCCCTGCTGACCTTCAACACTTACCCCCTGTGGACCGCGCTTTTTGCCTGGCTGTTCTACCGCCACAAGCCCGAGCGCGCGGTGCTGCTGGCCATGCCCGTGCTGCTCATCGGCCTGGCATTGGCGCTCGACGTCTTCGGCGCGGCCTCGGGCCTGGGCGCGGCAGGACAGTGGAGCCGCATCGGCGCGGGGGTGGCCTTTGCGCTACTGGCGGCGGCTGTCTTCGGCGCGGCCCTGGTCTGCACGCAACATGAGGCCGCGGGCGTGGACGGGCGGCTGCGCACCACTGTCACCATGACGCTCGTGGGCCTGCTCGCGCTGCTGGTGCTGCCGCTGCAAGGCGGCCTGCACCTGCCCCAGGCCGCGGCCGGCTGGTGGGGCCTGGCCGGACTGACGCTGTGCTACGGCACGGCCTTCACCATCATGTTCACGCTGCTGCCCAAGCTGGGCGTGGTGGGCAGCTCGCCCATCATGAACGTCGAACCCGTGGCGGCGCTTGTGCTGGCCTGGGCCCTGCTGGGCCAGAGCATCGCGCCGGTGCAGGTGGCTGGCGCGCTCATCGTTGTCGGCGCCGTCATGGCTTTAGGCCTACGCAAGCGCTGAGGGCAGGAGACAGCCATGTCCAGTACAGTCCTGGCCGTCGTGCTGTTCTCGGCCCTGCTGCATGCGGGCTGGAACGCCGCGGTGCGTGCCAGCGGCGACAAGCTGCTGGCCTCGTGGCAGGTGGTGGGCGGGGCCACACTGCTGTCCCTGCCGCTGCTGGTGTGGCTGCCCCTGCCGGCGCCGGCCAGCTGGCCCTGGCTGCTGGCTTCGGGTCTGATCCATGTGCTCTACTTCGCGCTGGTGGCACGGGCCTACCAGGGCGCGGACCTGGGCCTGGCCTACCCGCTGATGCGCGGCACGGCGCCCGTGCTCACGGCGGTGGCGGCGGCATTGTGGCTGCACGAGACGCCCACCGCCCTGGGTGCGCTCGGCATTGCGCTGATCTGCGCGGGCGTGCTGGCGCTGGCCGGGCGCGCCTGGCGCCAGGGTCTGCAGCACCCGAGGGCCACCTGGGCCGCGCTGGCCAATGCCGCCGTGATCGCGCTCTACACCCTGGTCGACGGGCAGGGCGTGCGCCTGGCCGGCCATGCCCTGGCCTATACGGCCTGGCTCTTCACCCTGACGGCGCTCTTCATACTGCCGGCCCTGCTGTGGCTGCGGGGCCCGGCGGCGCTGCGACCCACGGCTGGCGCCTGGCGCGTGCTGCTGCTGGGCGGGGCCGGCACCCTGGGCGCCTACAGCCTGGTGCTCTGGGCCATGACGCAGGCGCCCATCGCCAGCGTGGCGGCCTTGCGTGAGACCTCCATCGTCTTCGCCGCGCTGATCGGTGCGCTGCTGCTCAAGGAAGGTCTGGGCCGGCTGCGCCTGGCCTCGGCGCTGCTGGTCTGCGCCGGCGCCATGGTGATCCGGCTGGGCTGACGCCGCTCAGCGCCGGATCTTGTCACGCGCGCGCCGCACGCGCTCGTGGTTGATGGCCACCTTGCCGCCGCGAAACAGCATGGGCGAGGCGATGGCATGCGCCGGATCGCTGGTGTCCAGGCAGTGGTAGTTGAAGGCCGGCATGCCGTTGCGGTCGATGATGACGATGACCCAGGGCGTGTTGGCCCGCAGGCCGCGCTGCACGGCCACTGCGGTTTCGCCGCTGGTCAGGCGCACATAGGTGCCCGGCGGATAGAAGCCGACGGCGGTGGTGAGCGCCCCGCCAACCGAGGCAGTGACGTCCTTCTCGGTCTGCAGGTAGATGGATTTGGCCGACTCCAGCGGGGACAAGGCCTCACGGGTGCGCCGTGCGGCCATCTTGGCGACGAAGATGTCGGTCATGCTCAGCAGACGGCGCGCCAGCAGGTTGTGCGGCAGGCCCTCGGGGCTGTCGGGCTGGTGATGCCAGCGCACCAGGTCCAGTTCCTCCACGTCCTCGATGCCCAGCCAGACCAGGATCTTGAGGCTGAGTTCGGGATGCTCCTGAATGAGCTGGCGTTGCTCGGGCGTGGGCGCGTGGTTCTGACGCGCCAGCACGTCCTGCTCGCGCGCCATGCCGATGTTCATCGTCAGCGCCGCACTCATGATGGACTGGCGCTGCTGGTCGTTCAGGCCCAGCTTCTGCGCCGCGAGCTCACAGACGCAGGCACACAGCAGCGCATGCGTGGCGCAGTAGCCCAGGCTGCTGTCGGCCAGCGCCTGGAAGAGGCAGAAGAGGCTGTCGTCCGGGTCGTCCTTGAGCAGGGCGCGCGCCTTGTTCTCCAGCGCAGCCAGCCGAGGCAGCGGGTTGAGCGCCAGACCGCCCTGGTAGAGGATGCCGCGCAGCACCTCCTGCAGGTCCAGCCAGCCGCCGTTGAGCAGCTCGCCCGTGTGGTAGTCGCGCTCGCGGATCGCGCTGGGCATGGGCATGCGCGCGATGGTCTCCACCTCCACGCCTTCCATGAGCAGCGTATGCACCATGCGCTCGTAGGAACGCTGCCAGGCCTGGGCTTCGCTTTCGGTGGTGGAGGCGTTGTGGGCGTAGAGCTTGTCGCGGTGCTGCTCGGAGACGATGGGCTGGCCCTTGCGCAGCAAGAGCACGCCTTCGGCGTTCCAGACGTTGACGGGCAAGGGCTTGCCCACGGGCAGCATGGCGATGGGGATGGGCACGTACTTCATGCCGTCACCTCCACCGGCACGCGGGGTGCAAGCGCACACATGAGCTCATAGCCGACGCTGCCGCCGGCCTGGGCCACCTCGTCGATAGGCAGCTCGGCGCCACTCGATGCCCGCCCCCAGAGCGTGACCTCCGAGCCCATGCCGGCCTGCGGCACGGGCGTGAGGTCCACGGTGATCAGGTCCATGCTGACGCGGCCCACGGTGCGCGTGCGCACGCCG
The DNA here is from genome assembly GCA_946481355.1 of uncultured Curvibacter sp. Next base: position 4,850 of record CAMLNH010000031.1, on the reverse strand, counting down.
TCGACCAGCACGGGTGTGCCGCGCTCGACGCTGCCCGCGCTGGCACGCAGATAGCCGTCGGCATAGCCGCAGGCCACCACACCGATGCGCATGGGGGCCGGCGCCGTGTAGGTAGAGCCATAGCCCACGCTCTCGCCGGCCTGCAGTTGCTGCACGCCGATGATGCGCGAACGCAGGCTCATGGTGGGCTGCAGGCCCCAGTGGACGGCGTCGTGTTCAGGATAGTCGGGCGAGGCACCATAGAGCAGGATGCCGGGGCGGATCCAGTCCGAGCGCACGCGTGCCGCCGCCTGCGGCCCCATGTGGCGCAGGATGGCCGCGCTGTTGCTCAGGCTGCGTTCGCCCGGCAGGTCCTGCGTGGCCGTCTCGAAGGCGGCCAGCTGCGCGGCCACGCCGGCCGGGCCGTCGGCGTCGCTGAAGTGGGTCATGAGGGAAATCTCGTCGACCTGGGGCAGGGCATTGAGCCGGGTCCAGACCGCACGGTACTGCGCGGGCCGGAAGCCCAGGCGGTTCATCCCGCTGTTCATCTTGAGGAAGACGCGATGCGGCACATGCGTCTTGTGCATGGCCAGCATGTCGATCTGCTCCTCGCAGTGCACCACATGCCACAGACCCAGGCGCGAGCACAGTTCCAGGTCGCGCTGCTCGAACACGCCTTCGAGCAGCAGGATGGGGCCACGCCAGTCCAGCGCGCGCAGGCGCTCGGCCTCGGCCAGGTCCAGCAGGGCGAATCCGTCGGCGCCACGCAGGCCTTCGAAGGCGCGCTCGATGCCGTGCCCGTAGGCATTGGCCTTGACCACGGCCCACACGCGCGCATCGGGGCTGGACTGGCGCGCGCGCGCCAGATTGTGGCGCAGGGCATCGGGATGGATCAGGGCCTGGATCGGACGGGGCATAGCCGCAAGTTTGCCAGCAAAATATGCCCACGCCGGGGCTGGAAAACAAATGCTTTACACTGGCGCGCGGCCCGGATTTCCGGGCCGCCTTTGCATCCGCCCCTCCATGGAAGTCTTCGAGTTCCTCATGCCCATCTTCACCGAATACGGCTACGTCGCCGTCTTCGTGATGCTCCTGATCTGCGGCTTTGGCGTGCCCATCCCCGAGGACGTGACCCTGGTGACCGGCGGCGTGATCGCCGGCCTGGGCCATGCGAACGTGCACACCATGTTCGCCGTGGGCATGGCCGGCGTGCTGATCGGCGACGGCCTGATGTTCGTGCTGGGCCGCGTCTATGGCCAGCGCATCCAGCGCCTGCCGGGCTTTCGCCGCATCCTCACCCCCGAACGCTTCGCCAAGGCGCAAGAGGCTTTCCACAAATACGGCAAGTGGGTGATGTTCGTGGCCCGCTTCCTGCCCGGCCTGCGCACCCCGGTGTTCTTCTCGGCCGGCATGAGCCACCGCGTGAGCTTCGGCACCTGGCTGCTCATGGATGGCTTCGCCGCTCTCATCAGCGTGCCCATCTGGGTCTACCTGGGTTACTACGGCGCCCAGAACTGGGACTGGATGTTCCAAGTGCTGCACCAGTTCCAGCACGGCATCTTCGCGCTGCTGGGCATCCTGGCGATCTGGCTCGGGGTCTACTGGTGGAAGCGCCGCCGCGCCAGCCGCAACAGCCCGTGAGCGCCACAGCCGCACCACTGGCCGCCTGGGCCCTGGTGTTCAACGCCTTCGTCTGGGGCGTCTCCTGGTACCCCTTCCGCCTGCTTGAGGCCGCAGGCCTGCATCCCTTGTGGGCCACCTTCGGCATCTACGCGCTGGCCGGCGCAGCCCTGCTGGTCTGGCGACCCGGCGTGTGGCGGCATTTCCTGCAGCATCCGCTGCTGTGGCTGCTGCTCGCCGCCGCCGGCCTGACCAACGTCGGTTTCAACTGGGCTGTGACGGTGGGCGACGTGGTGCGCGTGGTGCTGCTGTTCTACCTCATGCCCGCCTGGTCGGTGCTGCTGGCCTGGGGGTTGCTGGGCGAGCGCCCCACGCTGCGCGCCCTGGCACGCCTGCTGCTGGCCCTGGCCGGTGTGGCCATCGTGCTCAAGACACCGGACTCACCCTGGCCTCTGCCCGCCAGCCTGCCCGACTGGCTGGCGCTCATGGGCGGTCTGGCCTTTGCGCTGACCAATGTGCTGCTGCGCCGTCTCAAGGACACGGCGGATGAAGCACGCATGGTGGCCATGTTCGCCGGCGGCGCGCTGCTGGCCGCCGCGGCCGCCGTGCTGGGCCAGTCACTCGGTCTGGCCTACGGGCCACCAGCGCCGGCCGCGGGCTGGCTGCTGCTGGTACTGGCCACGAGCGTGGCCTTTCTCGTCGCCAACCTCGGCCTGCAGTACGGCGCAGCCCGTCTGCCGGCTGCGACGACGGCGCTCATCATGCTCACCGAGGTCGTGTTCGCCAGCGTGTCCTCGGTGCTCATGGGCGCGGCGGAACTGCAAGCCCGCACGCTGATCGGTGGCGCGCTGATTCTGCTCGCAGCGCTGTGGGCCGCCTGGCCCGGACGGACGAACCCCGCGACCCGCAACTGACTCGCGAAGCCGCCACGCGGCTGCGCACGCCCATCGCGTGCAATCTGCACTGCGCATCAGATTTCTGCCGCGGCCACCATTACGTAGAACTACGCCATGGAATGTCCGTACAGCTGACACACGATGCTGTCCCTATAGTTTTCGCTCCATCACATAACGATTCAACGTTGGAGACAAACATGGTTCACGCTTCGCGAATCCTCTGCATGGCTGCACTGGCCCTGCTGCAAACGGTCGCCCAGGCCAGCGAGCTGATCATCAGCCAGGTGGCGCCGCTCTCCGGTGTGCTGGCCAGCACGGGCCGGCAGATGGTGCTCGGTGGCGAGATCTACTTCAAGCACATCAATGACACCGGCGGCATCCACGGCAAGAAGATCAAGGTACTAGTCACCGACGACGGCTACAAGGTGGACGAGACCGTGCGCCTGACGCGCGAGGCCTTGGCCAGGCCCGACGTGCTGGCGCTCTACGGCTTTGCCGGCACGGCCAATATCAGCAAGCTGCTCAGCGACAACGTCCTGCGCGAAGGTGGCGCGGCCCTGGTCTCACCCTACACCGGCGGCGAGCCCTTGCGCACGCCTTTCAACCCCTGGATCTTCCACGTGCGCGCCGGCTATGGTGACGAGACCGAGCACATGGTGCAGCAGCTCGTGACCCTGGGCATGAACCGGGTGGCCGTCATGTACCAGGACGATGGCTTCGGCAAGGCGGGGCTCGAAGGCGTCGAGAAGGCACTGGCCAAGCGTAAGCTCAAGCTTTCGGTGGCTGCACCCTACGAGCGCAACACCGACAAGGTGGAAGAAGCGGTGAAGAAGGTCCTGGCGTCGGACGCGCAGGCCGTGATCATGATCTCGGTGAACAAACCCACGGCGGCCTTCATCAAGCGTTACCGCGAGGCCGGCGGCGGCGCGCAGCTTTTCAATATCTCGGTGGTGGACCCAGCCGAGATCGTGAAACTCGCCGGCCTTGGGAATGCCCATGGCCTGGGCATCAGCCAGGTGGCGCCCTACCCCTACCTGCCCAAGATGCCGGTGGTACGCGAGTACCAGAATCTGCTGCAGAAGTACGCACCCGGCGAGCAGATCAACTACACCAGCTTCGAACTCTTCCTTGGCGCCAAGGTACTGGTCGAGGGCCTGCGTCGTGCCGGACCAAACCCGACCCGCGCCCAGCTCATCAAGGCCCTGGAAGGCATGAACAACTTCGATCTCGGGGGCACGTCCGTGCGCTACGCGCCGGACAACCGCGTGGGCTCGCGCTATGTCGAGGTGACGGTGATCGGCAGCTCGGGCAAGCTGCTCAAGTAGAGGCGAGCGCCTCGTCCAGCAGTTCCACCCAGTGCAGCACCGGCGTGTCGGTGCCGCTCTGCAGGTGCGTGATGCAGCCGATGTTGGCAGAGGCTATCTGCGCCGGCTGCATCTCGCCCAGGTTCGCGAGCTTGCGGTCGCGCAACTCGTAGGCGAGCTTGGGGTTGAGCACGGAGTAGGTGCCGGCCGAGCCACAGCACAGATGCGGCTCGACGCGGCAGGTCTTGATGCTGAAGCCCAGCGCTGCCATGTGCTGCTCCACACCGCCGCGCAGCTTCTGGCCATGTTGCAGGGTGCAGGGCGGGTGGAAGGCAATCTGTGCGGCCCGTGCCTGCACCTGGTCGCGCAAGACGGGCACGAGCTCGGGCAGCAGCTCGCTCAGATCCCGGGTGAGTTCGCTGATGCGCTGCGCCTTCGCGGCGTAGGCCGGGTCGTCGTGCAGCAGGTGGCCATAGTCCTTGACCGTCACGCCACAACCGGACGCGTTCATGACGATGGCTTCGACGCCGGCCTCGACCTGCGGCCACCAGGCGTCGATGTTGGCACGCATCTGCGCCTTGCCGCCGGCCTGGTCGTTGAGGTGGAACTTCACGGCACCGCAGCAGCCGGCTTCGGCCGCCACCACGGTCTGGATGCCCGCGGCGTCGAGCACGCGCGCCGTGGCGCTGTTGATGTTGGGCATCATGGCGGGCTGCACGCAGCCCGCCAGCATCAGCACCTTGCGCGCATGGGTGCGCGTGGGCCAGGTGCCGGCATGCTGCGCCGCGGGCACCTTGGCCTTGAGCGTGGCCGGCAGCAGGCCGCGCACGAGCTGGCCCATCTTCATGGCCGGACCGAACAGCGGAGACGTCAGGCCTTCTTTCAGGGCCCAGCGCACGAAACGCTCGCCTGTGGGGCGCGCCACCTTGTCTTCGACGATCTTGCGGCCGATGTCCACGAGCTGGCCGTACTGCACACCGCTGGGACAGGTGCTTTCGCAGTTGCGGCAGGTCAGGCAGCGGTCCAGGTGCGCTTGTGTCTTGCGCGTGGG
>CAMLNH010000030.1 GCA_946481355.1 uncultured Curvibacter sp. | reverse complement strand
CGGCCATGCGTATCCGCTTCACCAAGATGCAGGGCGCGGGCAATGACTTCGTCGTGCTCGACGAAACCCGCGGCCCCAGCGTGCCCGGGGGCCTGACCCTGGCCCAGTACCGCTGGCTGGCCGACCGCCATTTCGGCGTCGGCGCCGACCAGATCCTCAGCGTGCGCCCGGCCCCGGCGCCGGGCATCGACTTTGAATACGTCATCCACAACGCCGACGGCAGCGAGGTCGAGCAGTGCGGCAACGGCGCGCGCTGCTTCGCGCGTTATGTGCATGACGCCGGCCTCACGGGCAAGGACCGCATCCGCGTCCAGACCCTGGGCGGCGTGATCGAACCGCGCCTCAATGCCGATGGCCGTGTCACGGTCGACATGGGCGCCCCCATCTTCGCGCTGGAGCGCGTGCCTTTCGACGGCAGCGGCCTGAGCCCCGTGGCCGATGGCGCCTGGCAGACCTGGCCCGTGCCGGTCGATGGCGTCGCCGTGCCCCTGGCCGTGCTGTCCATGGGCAATCCGCATGCGGTGCAGCTGGTGCCCGATGTGGAGACCGCACCCGTGCGCACGCAGGGCCCGTTGATCGAGACCCACGCGCGTTTCCCGCGCCGCGTGAACGCCGGCTACCTGCAGATCGTCGACCGCTCGCACGTGAAGCTGCGCGTCTGGGAGCGCGGTGCCGGCGAGACCCTGGCCTGCGGCTCCGGCGCCTGCGCCGCCGTGGTGGCCGGCATCCGCCTGGGCCGGCTCGACACGCGGGTGGACGTGCAGACCCGCGGAGGTGTGCTGACCATCGAGTGGAGCGGGGAGGGGCAGCCTGTGCTGATGACCGGCCCCGCCACCACCGTGTTCCAGGGCGAAGTCGACGTGCCCGATCTGAAGTGAAACAACAACCATGACCGAACAAGACATCGCCAACTACCTGCGCGGCAACCCCGCCTTCTTCGAGCGCCAGGCCGACTTGCTGGCCGAGATCTGCCTGATCAGCCCGCACAGCCGACGCACCGTGAGCCTGCAGGAGCGCCAGGCCGAGCTGCTGCGCGAGAAGATCCGCATGCTCGAAGGCCGGCTCATGGAGATGATCCGCCACGGCGGCGACAACCTGGCACTGTCGGACAAGATGCTGCGCTGGGCGCGCGATCTTTTCCTTGTGGAAGAGGAAGACCTCATCCCCGAGGCCATCGTCGACACCATCCAGCTGCAGTTCGCCGTGCCCCAGGTGGCGATCCGCCTCTGGGATGTGGATGCCGCCTTCGCGGGCGAGCCCTGGGCCGAAGACGTGAGCGAGGATGCGCGCCTGCTGGCCAACTCCCTGCGCGAGCCTTTCTGCGGCGTCAACTCGGGCTTCGAGGCCACGCAATGGCTGCCGCATCCGACCCAGGCGGTCTCGCTGGCCCTGCTGCCCCTGCGTCCGCTGGAGGCCGGCAGCAGCGGCCCGGCCTTCGGCATGGTCGTGCTGGCCTCGCCCGATGCGCAGCGTTACACCAGCACCATGGGCACGGATTTCCTGGCGCGCATTGCCGAGGTGGCGAGTGCTGCGCTGTCCCGCCTGAGGTAAATCGTGAACCAGACCGCCGTGTCCGGCAGCGACGATCAGCAGCTGATCGAGCGCTACCTGGAACATGTGCGGGTGGAAAAGCGCCTCGCCCAGCGCACGGTCGAACTTTACGCACAGGATCTGCGCAAGCTCGCCGAGTTTGCTGGGCAGATCGGCGTGACGCTGTCGAACGTGCAAAACGTCCATGTGCGGCGCTGGATCGCGCAGATGCATGGCGGCGGGCGCAGTGGCCGCGGCATCGCCCTCATCCTTTCGGGCTGGCGCGGTTTCTATGCCTGGCTGGGGCGCGAGGGCCGCGTGGCCAGCAATCCGGTGCAGGACGTGCGCGCACCCAAGGTGGCCAAGCCCCTGCCCAAGGCCTTGAGCGTGGACGACGCCGTGCAACTGGCCGCGCACCGCGACGAGGGCGACGATCCCTGGCTGCAGGCGCGCGACGCGGCCATGACCGAGCTGCTCTACAGCAGCGGCCTGCGCGTGAGCGAGCTGACGGGCCTGGACGTGCAGGCGAGCTCAAGCGCCAGGGGGTGGGTCGACCTGCAGGCCGGCGAGGCCCATGTGCTGGGCAAGGGCAGCAAGCGCCGCAGCGTACCCGTGGGCTCGGCGGCGATGACGGCCTTGCAGGCCTGGCTCGCGGTGCGCGCGCAGGCCGGCGTGCCCGCCGATCAGCCCGCGCTCTTCATCGGCCGTCACGGCACGCGGCTCACGTCGCAGTCCGTCTGGCAGCGTCTCAAGCGCCGCAGCCTGCAGGCCGGGCTGGCCACGCCCGTGCACCCACACATGCTGCGCCATTCCTTCGCCAGTCATGTGCTGCAGTCCAGCAGCGATCTGCGGGCCGTGCAGGAGCTGTTGGGCCACGCCAACATCAGCACGACCCAGGTCTACACGCGGCTCGATTTCCAGCACCTGGCCCAGGCCTACGACGCGGCGCATCCGCGCGCGCGCATCAAAGGCGGCAAGTAGGACCGGTCCTAGAAGGTCTCCCAGTCGTTGTCGTCGGCGCCAGCTGACCTGGTGGGCGCTTTCGCGGACGCCAGTGCGGCGGGTGCCGAGAGGCGCTGGGTTGCCGCGGGCGCCGGTTTTGGGGCGGGCGCGCGAACGGTCGGTGCCGGTGCGGCCACGGCCGCCGCTACCGTCGGGGCGGCCTGGCCTGTGTCGCCCCCCAGCCTGAACACGGCCACGGTCTGCACCAGCTCCTGCGCCTGACTCTTGAGGCTGCTGGCCGCGGCGGCCATTTCTTCCACCAGGGCCGCGTTCTGCTGCGTGGTCTGGTCCATGCTCGTGATGGCCTCGCCGACCTGGGCCACGCCCTGGCTCTGCTCGCTGCTGGCGGCGCTGATCTCGCCCATGATGTCCGTCACGCGCCGGATGCTGGCCACCACCTCGTTCATGGTGTTGCCAGCCTGATCCACCAGGGTCGTGCCCCGGCCCACGCGTTCCACGCTGTCGGTGATCAGGGCCTTGATCTCCTTGGCGGCTTCGGCACTGCGCCCGGCCAGGCTGCGCACCTCGCTGGCCACCACCGCAAAGCCGCGGCCCTGTTCACCCGCACGGGCGGCTTCCACCGCGGCGTTGAGCGCCAGGATGTTGGTCTGGAAGGCGATGCCATCGATCACGCTGATGATGTCGTGGATCTTGCGCGCGCTGTCGTTGATGCCCTTCATGGTGTCCACCACCTGGGCCACGACCTCGCCGCCCTGCACGGCCACCGTGCTCGCGCTCTGTGCGAGCTGGTTGGCCTGGCGTGCGTTGTCGGCGTTCTGCCGCACGGTGGAGGAGAGCTCTTCCATCGAGGCCGCGGTCTGCTGCAGGGCGCTGGCCTGGCTCTCGGTGCGGGCCGAGAGGTCGTTGTTGCCAGTGGCGATCTCGGCGCTGGCGGTGGAGACGGCATCGCTGCCCTGGCGCACCTGGTTGACGAGTCGGGTGAGCGCGTCCTGCATGTCGCGCACGGCGTGCAGCAGCTGGCCGATCTCGTCGCCCGTATTCGGTGTGATGCGCGCGCTCAGGTCGCCCTGGGCCACCTTGCGCGTGAGCTGGGCCGCGTAGGACAGGCCGCCGGCGATGGTGCGGTTGAGCGTGAGCGCGATCAGCAGACCGAGGATGATGGTCAGGGTCAGCGCGCCGAGATTGGCCACCATCACGGTGCGCTGTAGGCTGGTGCTCGCGTCCCGCGCCAAGATGGAGCCGTCCTGCGACAGCTCCGACAGGGCGCGCAATTCGGCCAGCATGGCCTCGAAGGTCTGCAGGCCTGGACCCTTGAGGATGTCCATGGCCTCCTCATCGCGGCGTTGGCGTGCCAGTCCCGTGATCTCAGTCTGCTGGGCCTGGTACTTCTTCCATTCGGTCTGAAATTTCTCGAAATGGGTTTTTTCCTCCGAGGACTGGAGGTTGCGGGCGTACGCTTGCGATTCGGTGTTCACGGCCTCGCGCAGGCCATCCATCTGTTTCTCGAGGGCCCGGCGATCGTCCTCGCCGAAGACCAGCAGGTGCTGGAACTGCGCCGCGCGCAGGCGACTGGCCTGGGTGCCGAGGAAGCCGGTGTGCAGGGCGCTGGGTAGCAGGTGGTCGGACATCTGCCGGGTGTTGCTGTTCAGCGCGTTGGTGCCGAACACGGCCAGCGCCGACTGGATGGCAGCCAGAACCAGGACCAGGATGAAGCCGCCCATGAGCTTGGTCCCGATCTTGACGTCCTTGAATCGCATAACGGTCTCCTCGGCCTGCGGCCCTTTGGCAGCCACTCTACCCGTAACGATGCAAAAGGAAACCCCGGAAAAGCCCGACAATCCCGTCCATGAAGTTGATACGCATCAAGGAAGGCAAGGATCGGGCGCTGCTGCGCCGGCATCCCTGGGTGTTCGAGTCGGCCATCGCCAAGGGTGGCGCCGACGCCGGCGAGACCGTGCGCGTGGAGTCGGCGCAGGGGGCCTTCCTGGCCTGGGCGGCCCACAGCCCGCAATCCAAGATCCGGGCGCGCGCCTGGAGCTTCGATGAACAACAGCGCATCGACGCGGCCTTCTTCGCGCAGCGTATCGCGGTGGCCGTGCGTGCGCGTGCGCGTTTCGACATCCGCAGCAACGGCCTGCGCCTGGTGCATGGCGAGGCCGACGGCCTGCCCGGACTCATCGTCGATCGCTACGGCGACACCCTGGTGGCCCAGTTCCTGAGCGCCGGTGCCGAGCGCTGGAAGAGTGTGCTGGTTGATGCCCTGCTGGCCGAGACCGGTCTCACGCGGCTCTACGAGCGTTCCGACGCCAGCGCGCGCGGGCTCGAAGGCCTGCCCGAAGCCACGGGCTGGTTGCGCGGCGACGGCCCTGTGCAGCTCGTGCTGCAGGAACACGACTGGCAACTGGGCCTGGACATCGCCCAGGGCCACAAGACCGGCTTCTATCTGGACCAGCGCGACAGCCGCAAGCGTTTTGCCGACTGCACGGCACGCCTGCAGTTCCAGCGCGTGCTCAACTGCTATTGCTACACCGGCGGTTTCACCGTGGCCGCGCTGGCCGGCGGTGCGACCCATGTCACGTCGATTGATTCCTCCGGCCCGGCGCTGGAACAGGCGCGTGCCAACGTGATGCTCAATGGCTTCGATCCGGCGCGTTGCGAATTCCTCGACGCCGACGTCAACGCCAGCCTGCGCCGTTTCGCACAGGAAGGGCGTACATTTGACGCCATCGTGCTCGACCCGCCGAAGTTCGCGCCCACCGTGGCGCATGCCGAACGCGCGGCGCGGGCCTACAAGGACATCAACCGCCTGGCCTTCAAGATCCTCGAGCCCGGGGGTGTGCTCTTCACCTATTCCTGTTCCGGCGGCATCAGCGCCGACCTGTTCCACAAGATCGTGGCCTCGGCCGGTACGGATGCTGGCGTGGACGGCTACATCCACGAGCGCATGGGCGGCGCGCCCGACCACCCCATGACCATCGCCTTCCCCGAGGGCGAGTACCTCAAGGGCCTGGTGGTGATGCGCAAGGCCTGAGGGCAGCGCCCTCTTGACAGGCTCGCTACACTTCCCATATACCCCCCTGTCCTGGCCGCCGACCTGCCTTGCGCAAGTTGGCGGCCACTCCTTTGCGAGAGTGCATCATGGCTTTGATCCCCGCCACCATCCTCACCGGCTTCCTGGGCGCCGGCAAGACCACCCTGCTCAAGCGCGTGCTGCAGGAAGCACACGGCCAGAAGATCGCCGTGATCGAGAACGAGTTCGGTGAGGAGAACATCGACAACGACATCCTGGTCTCTGACACCCAGGAGCAGATCATCCAGATGAGCAATGGCTGCATCTGCTGCACCATCCGCGAGGACCTGCGCACCACGCTGCAACTGCTCGCGGCCAAGAAGCGCAAGGGCCTGCTGGATTTCGAGCGCGTGGTCATCGAGACCACGGGTCTGGCCGACCCCGGCCCGGTGACGCAGACCTTCTTCATGGACGACGAGATCGCCGAGAGCTTCCTGCTCGATTCCGTCATCACCCTGGTCGATGCCAAGCACGCCGCCCAGCAGCTCAACGACCGCCAGGAGGCGCGTCGCCAGGTGGGTTTCGCCGACCAGATCTTCATCAGCAAGACCGACCTGGTGGACGCGGCCGAGGTCGATGCCCTGCAGCACCGCCTCAAGCACATGAATCCGCGTGCCCCGCAGAAGGCCGTCCACTTCGGCGAGGTGGCGATCAAGGAAGTCTTCGACCTGCGTGGTTTCAACCTCAACGCCAAGCTCGAGATCGACCCCGACTTCCTCAAGGACGATGACCATGGGCATGACCACGATCACCATGATCATGACCACGCGCACGGCGAGCACTGCAGCCACCCATCGCACCAGCACGGCCATGGCCACCACCATCACCATGACGACGATGTGAAAAGCTTCGTCTTCCGTTCCGAGCGTGCCTTTGATCCGCACAAGCTCGAAGACTTCCTGGGCGCCATCATCAATGTCTACGGCCCGCGCATGCTGCGCTACAAGGGCGTGCTGCACATGAAGGGCACGGATCGCAAGGTCATCTTCCAGGGCGTGCACCAGCTCATGGGCAGCGACCTGGGCCCCGAGTGGGCCGAGGGCGAGCAGCGTCTGAGCAAAATGGTCTTCATTGGTATCGACCTGCCCAAGGACATTCTGGTGCAGGGCCTTGAGCAAAGCCTCGTCTGAGCTGGGCCGCGGTATGTGCACGGGGCTGTCGTTGTTTCGCAACCCCTGTCCATGGCGCGTGAACGGCAGTACACTCGCGCGCCATAAATTTCGGCTTCGTGTGCTGGGTGGCCCCGCATTGAGGGTATAACAGCAGGCCAGAAGAAATGCGCGCAGGCCCCGCCTGCCAGGAGACAAGAAGTGAAAGCCAAACCAGGAAAGGTGTCCGTGTCTTCCAAAGCCAAATCCGCTGCGGGCAAGGCCAAACCGGCCCCCAAGAAAGCCGCCGCCAAGCCGGCCGCCAAGGCCAAACCGGCCGTGAAGACCGCCAAACCTGGTGCGGCGAAGAAGGCCGTGGCCAAGCCGGCTGCCAAGAAGCCGGTCGCCAAGCCTGTGGCGAAGAAGGCCGCCGCGAAACCCGTGGCCAAGAAGGCGCCAGCCAAGGCGCCCGCCACCAAGAGCAAGAGTGCTGCCAAGCCGGCCGCCAAGGCCCCTGCGAAAACGCCCGCCAAGCCACCGGTGAAAGCCGCGGCAAAGGCAGTGCCCGTCAAAGCGCCGCTGAAGGCCGTACCCGCTCCGGCGCCGGTCAAGTCGTCGGTGCCCGAAGCGCCGGTGCGCACGGCCAAGGCTTCGGCCCGGCTGGCCCAGCTCACCGTCCCATCCATGGCCCAGACTTCGGCATCCAATGCCGTGAAGGCCAGTTACGTTCCGACCATGTCCCAGACCCTGATTGCCCCCCCTCTGCCTTCGTCCGTCAAGAAGGACCCCAAGCTCGCCAACAACTGGAAGACCAAGCCCGCCGATCAGCTCAGCGACGAAGAGCTGATGGCCATGCCCGACAGCGAGTACATGAACGACAAGCAGCTGGCCGCCTTCCGCGTGCGCCTGCAGCAGCTCAAACAGGACATCCTGACCAACGCCGGTGAGACCACCGAGCACCTGCGCGAGGACACCGTGATCGTGCCCGACCCGGCCGACCGCGCCACCATCGAGGAAGAGCACGCGCTGGAGCTGCGCACGCGCGACCGCGAGCGCAAGCTGCTCAAGAAAATCGAACAGTCCATCGCCCGCATCGACGCCGGCGACTACGGCTACTGCGACGAGACCGGCGAGCCCATCGGCGTGGGCCGTCTGCTGGCCCGTCCCACGGCCACCCTGTCGCTTGAGGCCCAGCAGCGGCGCGAGCTCAAGCAGAAGATGTTCGGGGATTGATCTCCGACAGATCACCCGCCACCTTGCCGCACACATAATCAGGACATGGCTGAAGAGGAAAACCGGTCCGGCTTGTTGTCCAAGGTGGCCAAGTTCGTGCGCAATCCGACCAAGGATTGGTCCGAGCTTGACCAGAAGGAGCCTGAAGCCGAGGGCGGCTACAGCAAGGAAGCGCTCAAGGAGATGATCGAGCGCAAGCGGCAGAACGACTTTGTGCGTAAGCGCGAGTTCGATCACCTGCGCAAGCTGCGCCGTCGCGATCCCCTGGGGCCGCCGGACCAGGCGGGTCGCCCCTCCTTCTTCCAGAGCAGCATGACGTCGAACCACGACGACCGTGCCGAGACCCCCAAGAAGATCGACGAGATCGAGGCCCAGATGTCGCGCCAGTGGTGGAAGGGCAAGGAGGCGGCCTCGCGCGCCGGGGCCTTCCCCATGGCCTCCGGTCCGGGCCTCAAGCCCGAAGCCGGTCCGACCCAGCCTCCGACCACCGTGCCCTCCGAGCCAGATGCGGCGGCCACCTCGGGCGGCGACGACAGCCACTTCGAACCCACCGAGGCCTCGGCCTTGCGCCCGGGCAGCTCCGAGTGGAGCGAGCCCGAGGGGGGTGAATACATCCCGACCCAGCTCGCCGACGCTTCGCCCACCATGCCGGCTTCCATGGCCCTGCGCCAGGGGCTGGCGGCCAGTGCGAGCCGGCCCATCAGCCGTCCGCAGCCCCTGCCGCAGGGGGGCGCGCGCATGCCGATGGGCGCCGGTTTTTCCACCCAGCGCCTCTATGCCCAGGTGCCGGTCGACAACCTGACCGACCCCGATCTCGAGGACGCCGCCATCCGCTACGCCAACGGTGACGATGCCGGCGCCGAGGAGAGCCTGATGGCCGCACTCGCGTCCGCCGAGCAGCGCCCCGAGCTGGCCGAGACCTGGATGTCGGCCCTGTTCGACCTTTACCGTGCCACCGGTCAGCAGGCCCGCTTCGACAGCGTGGCGCTGGAATTTGCCGACCGCTATGGCCGCTCGGCGCCGGCCTGGTTCTCCATGCCCGACATGCTGGGCCGCAGCAAGAGCACCGCGCCGGTCAAGGCACGCCCCAGCACTTCGTCAGCCAGCCCGGCCGACTGGAGCAGCCCGGCCCAGCTTGGTGCCTCGGCACTGGAGGAGCTGGTGGCCCTGCTACGCGTGCCCGGCCCCCTGGTGCTGGACTGGCAGGCCCTGGTGACCATCTCCCCCGATGCCGTGCCCCCGCTGTCCGAGATGGTGGCGCAGTGGTGTGTCACGCCGGCCGTGCTGGTCTTTCGCGGCCACACCAACCTGGAGCGCGCGCTGCTGGCGCTCACGCCCTCGGGTGACCGCAGCGTGGACCCGATGTGCTGGCAGCTGCGCATGGACGCGCTGCGCATCATGCGTCTGCAGGACGCCTTCGAACTCGTGGCTCTCGACTACTGCGTCACCTACGAGGTCTCGCCGCCGTCCTGGCAGGAGCCCCGCTGCAGCTGCGACCTGCAGGGCCTGAACGACCCGGCCGAAGCCGAGGCCGAGGACATCCGCTCGCGCTGGGATGAGCCCCATTCGATGTGGGACGACCCCTTGCGCAGCCTCACGGTCCCGGCCGGGCTGGAGGAGCAGCCGCCCGCCGTGGTCGAGCTCTACGGCGAAATCATCGGTGACGCCGCCGAGGTGCTGACCAAGCTCGAAAAGGGCATGGAAGGCTCGACCCGCATGGTCGTGTCCTGTGCCCGCCTGATCCGGGTCGACTTCTCGGCCGCCGGCAGCATCTTGAACTGGGTGGCCGAGCAGCAGGGCAAGGGCTGCCAGGTGCAGTTCCGTGATGTCAACCGCATGGTCGCGGCCTTCTTCAACGTGATCGGCATTTCCGAGCACGCGCGCGTCGTTCCCCGCGCAGCGTAGAGAAACACCCCTGTGGCGGCCCAAAGGCCGCCTCCCCCTCAAGGGGGGCGCACCCAGCGGCCCGGCAAAGCCGGTTCCACGGGTGCCCGTGCATCAAAACCATCTCGCAGGCTTGGCAAGCGTATGCCGGACAATATGGGGCATGGAACAATTTCACGGCACCACCATCGTCAGTGTGCGGCGCCAGACCGCCAACGGCCTGCAGGTGGCCATCGGCGGTGATGGTCAGGTCACGCTGGGCCACATCGTTGTCAAGGGCACGGCACGCAAGGTGCGCAAGCTCTACCACGGCAAAGTACTGGCGGGTTTTGCGGGCGCTACGGCCGACGCCTTCACGCTGTTCGAGCGTTTCGAGGCCAAGCTCGAAAAACACCAGGGCCATCTGCAGCGGGCGGCCATCGAGCTCACGCGCGACTGGCGTACCGACCGCGTATTGCGCCGGCTCGAAGCCATGCTGTCTGTGGCCGACCGCGAATGCTCGCTCATCATCAGCGGCAATGGCGATGTGCTCGAACCCGAGCACGGCGTCGTGGCCATCGGTTCGGGCGGCGCCTATGCGCAGTCGGCCGCCATTGCCCTGCTCAAGCACACGCAGCTGGGCGCGGCCGAGATTGTCAAGCAGTCGCTGGAGATCGCGGGCGAGCTCTGCATCTACACCAACATGAACCACACCATCGAGACGCTGGATTGAGCTCCACGTCCCGAAGGCTTTCCGGATCACCACCATGTCTTCGATGACCCCTCAGGAGATCGTCTCCGAACTTGACCGCCACATCGTGGGCCAGGCTGGCGCCAAGCGTGCCGTGGCCATCGCCTTGCGCAACCGCTGGCGCCGCCAGCAGGTCGAGGCCGCACTGCGGCCCGAGATCACGCCCAAGAACATCCTCATGATCGGCCCCACGGGTGTGGGCAAGACCGAGATCGCACGCCGTCTGGCGCGGCTGGCCGACGCGCCCTTCATCAAGGTGGAGGCTACGAAATTCACCGAGGTGGGTTATGTGGGCAAGGACGTGGACAGCATCATCCGAGACCTGATGGAGGTGGCCGTCAAGCAGACGCGCGAGGCCGAGATGAAGAAGGTGCGCACGCGTGCCGAGGACGCGGCCGAGGAGCGCATCCTCGACGCGCTGGTGCCGCCGCCGCGCCACGAGCCCGGTGCGAGCGAGACGGGCGATAACACCGCACGCCAGGTCTTCCGCAAGAAACTGCGTGAAGGTTCACTTGATGACCGCGAGATCGAACTTGAGGTCAACGAGCCCAAGCCGCAACTCGAGATCATGGGTCCGGCCGGCATGGAGGACATGGCCGAGCAACTGCGCGGCATGTTCGGTCAGCTCGGGGGGGGCAAACGCAAGCTGCGCAAGATGAAGATTGCCGAGGCCCAGAAGATGATCCTGGACGAGGAGGCCGCCAAGCTCGTCAACGAAGAGGAGATCCGTGCCCAGGCCCTGCAGAACGCCGAGCAGAACGGCATCGTCTTCATCGACGAGATTGACAAGGTCACTTCGCGCAGCGATGGCGGCAGCACGGCCGAGGTCTCGCGCCAGGGGGTGCAGCGTGATCTGCTGCCGCTGGTGGAGGGCACGTCCGTGTCCACCAAGTACGGGGTCATCAAGACCGACCATATTCTTTTCATCGCCTCGGGCGCCTTCCACCTGAGCAAGCCCAGCGACCTGATCCCCGAGTTGCAGGGGCGTTTCCCCATCCGTGTCGAGCTGGCCTCGCTCTCGGTGCAGGATTTCGAGGCCATCCTCACGCAGACCCATGCCTCGCTGGTGAAGCAGTACCAGGCCCTGCTGGCCACCGAGGGCGTGACGCTGGCGTTTGAACCCGAGGGCATCACACGGCTGGCGCGGATTGCCTATGAGGTCAACGAACGCACCGAGAACATCGGTGCGCGCCGCCTGGCCACCGTCATGGAGCGTCTGCTCGACGAGGTGAGCTTCAAGGCGACGCATCTGGAGGGCCAGACCGTGCGTATCGACGCCACCTATGTGGACCAGCGACTGGCCGATCTGAGCCGTAACGAGGACCTCTCGCGCTACATTCTTTGAAGCAGCGGGTGTTGCCGTGGCGTTTTTGCGCCGTCACGGTGCATGCGGGCATGCCTGGATGCTCCTTCATGCTTCACATTCACACAAAACGCTAAGTCCTTCATTTAGAAGAGATTTTCGATCTCGAGATTTGTGTGAAAGTGTTTCTAAGTCCTTGATTTCATTGAAAAATTCTCGTCTCTCCCCTTGTGCGGCAATGTTTTGCTGCTACAGTGCAAAAAAGTGCAATTAAGTGGTGAAAAGTGCGCATGCGCTTTTCGCCCTCCCGTTTTGGTGCTGAACAAGGGGTTTTTGCGTGTTTCAAGGGGCTTCGTCGCTGAGTCTGGATGCCAAGGGGCGGCTGTCCGTGCCGACCCGGCATCGTGACGTGCTCAGCGCCACGGCGGCCGGTCAGCTGACCATCACCAAGCACCCGCACGGCTGCCTCATGGTCTTCCCGCGCCCCGAGTGGGAGAAGTTCCGCGAGCGCATCGCGGCCCTGCCCATGGCCGCGCAGTGGTGGAAGCGCATCTTCCTGGGCAATGCCATGGACGTGGAGATGGACGCCACGGGGCGCGTGCTGATCTCTCCCGAACTGCGCCAGGCGGCCGGCATCAGCAAGGACACCATGCTGCTGGGCATGGGCAATCATTTCGAACTCTGGGACAAGGCGACCTACGACGAGCAGGAAGCCCAGGCCATGCAGGGCGAGATGCCGGATGTCTTCAAGGACTTCTCGTTCTGAGGCGCGCCGTGACAGCTCCTTTGCAACACACCACCGTTCTGCTGGATGAAGCCGTGGACGCCCTCTTGGGCGGCGCGGGCCCGGAACCTGCGGGCACCTGGGTCGATGCCACCTTCGGGCGGGGTGGGCACTCGCGCCTCATCCTGCTTCGGCTGGGGCCACAGGGGCGCCTTGTGGCCTTCGACAAGGATCCCGAAGCCATCGCCGAAGCAACGCGCATCACCGATGCGCGTTTTTCCATTCGGCACGAAGGTTTTCGCCATCTGGCCGACCTGCCGCCTGCCAGCGCTGCGGGCGTGCTGATGGACCTGGGTGTGAGCTCGCCCCAGATCGACAGCCCCGAGCGGGGCTTCAGTTTCCGTTTTGACGGTCCGCTGGACATGCGCATGGACACCACGCGCGGCGAAAGCGTGGCCGATTGGTTGGCCACGGCCGAAGTCGGTCAGATTGCGGAGGTGATACGTGACTACGGTGAAGAACGGTTTGCTGGCCCCATTGCAAAGGCGATTGTTGCTCGGCGCGAAGAACGGGGTCCTCTTGCAACCACCGCAGAACTGGCCGACCTCGTGGCTGGCGCGGTCAAAACCCGCGAGCCGGGCCAGAACCCTGCAACGCGCACATTTCAGGCTCTTCGGATTTTCATCAACGCCGAGCTTGA
>CAMLNH010000029.1 GCA_946481355.1 uncultured Curvibacter sp. | reverse complement strand
GCTTCCGTGCCGGCATGGCCGCCGCCAACGACGATGACATCGAATTCTTGTGGGTAGAGCATGGAGATCGGGGCGCCTGCGGGCGCACACTTCGGGGCCGAATGGCCGGGAGAGCGTGATTTTACTTGCCTGCCTCTTTTTTCGCCAGCCGTGCTGCATGGCAGCACAAGCAGAAGGACTATGGTCCAATCCCTGACCATGAAAGTCCTCATCTTCGCGGGCAGCACCCGCCAGCAGTCCTACAACCGCAAACTCGCCCGCGTGACCGCCGAGATGGCCCGGGCCAGCGGTGCGGAAGTCACCCACCTCGAACTCGGCGACTTCAACGTTCCCATGTACAACGCCGACCTCGAAGCGCAAGGCACACCGGCCGACGTGATGCGGCTCAAGCAGATCTTCTTCGAGCACCCGGCATGGATCGTCTGCACGCCCGAGTACAACGCCAGCTACCCGGCCCTGGTAAAAAACACCTTCGACTGGATCTCCAGCCCGGTCAAGTCCGATCCGGCCTGGACCGAGGGCTTCAAGTCCACGCGCGGCAAGGTGGTGGGGGTGCTCAGCGCCTCGCCCGGCGCCCTCGGCGGCCTGCGCTCGCAAAGCCATCTGGTGCCCCTGCTGCTCAACCTGCACTGCTGGGTGGCGCCGCAGAACTACGCACTCGGTCGCGCGGCCGACGCGTTCGATGCCGAGGGCCGGCTCGTGAACGAAGCGGCACGCAAACCCATCCAGGCCGTGATCGACCAGGTGCTGTTTGCCGCGCAGCGGCTGAGCGCCTGATTGCTAGCAAATTCATAGCGCCATGGATTGCCGCCCGGGCTGCGCCGCCTGTTGTATCGCACCCTCCATCTCCAGCACCATCCCCGGCATGCCCCAGGGCAAGCCGGCCGGGGTGCGCTGCGTGCAGCTGGATACGGCAGGCCGCTGCCGGATCTTCGGCAGACCCGAGCGGCCCGCGGTCTGCAGCAGTCTGATGCCCTCACCCACCATGTGCGGCAACTCGGCCGCACATGCCCTGCTCTATCTGACACAGCTGGAAAAAGAAACCGCGCCGGCCTGAATCAGGCGGGCGCGGTGGAATCGAAGAAAACGTCTTGTTGTTCTTCGATCTTGTTCTTCTTGGGAATCAGAAGGGGTAGTGGCGCGGCGTTGTCTGCACCGTGATCCAGCGCAGCTCGGTGAACTCGGCGATGCCAGCCTTGCCACCGAAGCGGCCGATGCCCGAGCCCTTGACGCCGCCGAAGGGCATCTGCGCCTCGTCATGCACCGTGGGGCCAT
The DNA here is from genome assembly GCA_946481355.1 of uncultured Curvibacter sp. The sequence goes on along the minus strand of CAMLNH010000029.1, from coordinate 11,997 downwards.
TGACGTGGCAGATGCCCGAGTCGATGCGGCGCGCCACGTTCATGGCCCGTGCGATATCGCCACCGAACACGGCCGCAGACAGGCCGTACTCGTTGTCGTTGGCGCAGGCCACGGCCTCTTCCACACCGTTGACACGCACGATGCACTTCACCGGGCCGAAGGTCTCCTCGTGGTAGATCTTCATGGCCGGGGTCACGTGATCCAGGATGGTGGCGGGCATCAGCGTGGTGGTGGCCTTCTCGCCGCAGACCAGCTTGGCACCCTTGGCCAGCGCGTCGTCGATCAGGCGGTTGCAATGCTCGACCGTGTTCATGCCGATGACCGAGCCCAGCACGACGGGCTCGGGCTTGCGCGGGTCACCCAGGGGCAGGTTCTTGGCCTTGTCGGCGAACTTCTTGACGAAGGCGTCGGCGATCTTCTGGTCGACGATGATGCGCTCGGTCGACATGCAGATCTGGCCGCTGTTGGCGAAGGCGCCGAAGGCCGCGCCGTTGACGGCATCGTCCAGGTCGGCATCGTCCAGCACCACCAGCGGCGCCTTGCCGCCGAGCTCCAGCACCACCGGCTTGAGGTACTTGGCGCAGGTCATGGCGATGATCTTGCCCACCTTGGTCGAACCCGTGAAGTTCACGCGGCGCACGGCAGGATGCGCCACCATGGCTTCCACCACGGCGCCGGCATCGGCCGGCGCGTTGGTGACGTAGTTCACCACGCCGGGCGGGAAGCCTGCGTCCTGCAGGGACTCGATGATGAGCTGGTGCGTGCGCGGGCAGTTCTCGGAGCCCTTGAGGATCACGGTGTTGCCGCAGGCCAGGGGCGTGGCAATGGCACGCGTGGCCAGAATGATGGGCGCGTTCCAGGGCGCGATGCCCAGCACCACACCGGCGGGCTGGCGCACGCCCATGGCCAGCGAGCCCGGCACGTCGGAGGGGATCACCTCACCGGCGATCTGCGTGGTCAGCGCGGCGGCCTCGCGCAGCATGCCGGCAGCCAGCATGCAGTTGAAGCCGGCCCACATGGCGGTGCCGCCGGTCTCGGCGCCCACGGCCTCGATGAACTTGGGCGTCTTGGCTTCGAGCGCATCGGCGGCCTTGAGCAGCAGCATGCGGCGCTCGGTCGGGCCGGTCTGGCCCCAGGTCTTGAAGGCTTCGGCGGCGGCCTCGACAGCCATCACGGCGTCGGCCGGGGAAGCGGCCGGGGCACGCGTGGCCACCGTGCCATCCAGGGGGTTGCGGCGCTCGAAGGTGGCGCCCTTTTCGGCGGTGACCTTGAGGCCGTTGATGAGCATGGACATGTCGGACATAGGTTTCTCCTTGACGGGTTCGGTTCTTTAAACGGTAGTGGTTTTCTTGCGGCGTTCGACGGCGTCGGCCGCGCTGGTCTTGTCGGCGGCGTCGGCGCCCAGATAGGCCTCGCGCACAACGTTGGAACGCTCCAGCAGGCGGGCCGGACCGCTGGCCACCAGGGAGCCGCGCTCCAGCACATAACCTCGGTCGGCCACGGCCAGCGCCTTCTTGACGTTCTGCTCCACCATGAGCACGGTGGTGCCGCTGTCGGCGATGCGGCGCGCCATGCCCAGCAGCTCGTCGACCATGCGCGGCGCCAGGCCCAGCGAGGGCTCGTCGAGCATGAGCAGGCGCGGCGCGCTCATCATGGCGCGGGCCACGGCCACCATCTGCTGTTCGCCGCCGCTCATGGTGCCAGCCAGCTGGTGGATGCGCTCGCGCAGCTTGGGGAAGTCGCTCAGCACCAGCTCCATGCGACGCGCCCGCTCGGCCTTGGGGATGAGCCAGCCGCCGAGCTCCAGGTTCTCGAGCACGCTCATCTGCGGGAAGAGCTGGCGGCCTTCGGCCACCAGGGTCATGCCGCCGCGCACGATCTCGTGGGTCTTTTCAGGCAGGTCCTCGCCGTCGAGCAGCACCAGGCCCTGACGCGGGATCAGGCCCATCAGGGACTTGAGCAAGGTGGTCTTACCCGCGCCGTTGGGGCCGAGGATCACGGTCAGGCCGGGCTTGACCTCGAAGCGCAGGTCGCGCAGCACGAGGAAGGCGCCGTAACCTGCACTCAGGCCGCGCACTTGCAGGTGTGCACGTTTCTGGTCCCCCAGCACAAAGGGGGTGTCGCGGTACCACATCATGCGGCCACCTCCTCTGCTTCGGGCTCGGCCATCTCGTCGCCCAGATAGGCTTCGATCACCTCGGGGTTGCGCACCACGTTGTGCGGTGTGTCGTCGGCGATCTTCCGGCCCTGGTGCAGCACGATGACACGCTCCACATGGCGCAGCAACGTGGTGACGGCGTGCTCGATCCAGATCACGGTCAGGTCCAGCTCGTCGCGCAGGCGGCCGATCAGGCGGGCCATCTCCTCGATCTCGGCCTCGGTCAGGCCGGCGGCGACCTCGTCGAGCAGCAGCAGCTTGGGACGTGTGGCCAGGGCCATGCCGATCTCCAGCAGGCGCTGCTGCGAAGGGGTGATGGCTGCGGCCGGTAACTCCGCCTGGGCCGAGAGACCGATGAGCGCCAGGATGCTGCGCGCATCGCGCAGCGCCCAGGGCACATCCTTCTCCTCGCCCCAGAAGATGTATTCGCGGCGGCGCTTGCCGGCAAACTTGAGGCCAAACTCGATGTTGGCGATCACCGGCATGTCGGCAAAGACGCGGGGTGTCTGGAAGGTGCGCGCCACCCCGTTGGCGGCGAAGCGGTGCGGGCCACGGCCCGTGAGGTTGCTGCCCTGGCAGACCAGACGGCCCGAGGTCGGCACCTGCACGCCCGAGATGGCGTTGAAGAAGGTGGTCTTGCCAGCACCGTTGGGGCCGATGATGCCTACGAGCTCACCCGGGGCAAAGCTGGCGCTGACCGCGTCCACAGCCGTCAGGCCGCCGAAGCGTACCGTGACCTCGTGGGCTTCCAACAAAAAGTTCTGGCGCTCAGACAAAGTAGCTCTCCTTCTCGCGGCGCTTGGCGCGCTGCTTCTCACGTTCCTTCTCGCCGCTGAGCTCGCGCTTGAGGTCCTTGGCCCAGTCGCGCGTGTCGTACCACCAGCCCTTGAAGGTGGCCCAGCGCAGTGAGGCCAGGCCGCCCGGCAGGTAGAGCACGCAGAGGATGAGCAGCAGGCCCAGGGACATTAGGTAGATCTGCGGGAACTGCAGGCGCAACGATTCGGCCAGCACGCTGAAGATGATGGCCGCGATCAGCGGGCCCCAGAGCGTGAGCACGCCCCCGATCAGCGTGATCAGCACGGTCTGGAAACCGATGAAGGGGTTGAAGACCGTGTGCGGGTCGATGTAGGTCCAGCGCACCGCCATGGCCGCACCCACAGCGCCGGCGAAGGCGGCCGTCAGTGCAAAGCCTGCGATCTTGATCAGGCGGGTGTTCACGCCCAGGGTCTGGGCGCGCTGCTCGTCGGCACCGATGCCCATGAGGGCCAGGCCGAAACGCGTGCGCCGCACCCAGATCGACACCGCCACCGACAGCACGGCCAGGGCCAGCACCGTCAGATAAATGGTGTCGCGCTCGGGCACCACGGTGAGCACGCGCCCCACGGTGCCGGTGACCGACTTCTCGAAATAGGTCACGGCGTGCAGGATGAGCTCGGTCATGCCGAAGGTCAACACGGCGAAATAGGTGCCGCGCAGGTGCAGCACCGCCGCGCCCATGACCACGGCCACGACGAGGGCGATGCCCGCGCCGATGGCGATGGTCTCGACCCAGCCGAACTGGCCCAGCAGGATGGCCGTGGTGTAGGCCCCGATGCCGAAAAAGGCCGAGGTGGCGAGCGAGAGGTAGCGCGTGCTGCCGCAGAACAGGCCCCAGCTCGAAGACAGGGCCACGTACATCAGGCAGGTCAGCGCCATGGAGGTGACGAACTCGCTGGTGTAGAAGGGCAGGGCCAGGGCCCAGCCCGTGAAGGCCAGCAGCACGAGCACGTCGCGGATGAGGAATTGACGAGAGTTCATGCGGTCATGCCTTGCGCGATTTGCGGGTGAACAGGCCTTCGGGGCGCAGCAGCAGCACGGCGATGAACACCGCGTAGGACAACAGGGCCTTGAGCGAGGGATTGGTGAAGTGCATGCCCAGGGCCTCGATCACGCCGAGGAAGAGGCCGCCGATCAGCGCGCCGCCCATGCTGCCGAAACCGCCGAGCGTGATGACGATGAGCGCCGTCACGGTATAGGGCTGGCCCATGTAGGGGGTGATGGTGTAGGCCATGGACAGCAGCGCGCCGGCGATGCCCGACAGACCCAGGCCGATGCCGAACATCAGCGGGTGCAGGCGCTTGGTGTCGATGCCCATGAGCTGTGCACCGATGGACGACTGCATGAGCGCGCGCACGCCCTTGCCCAGCAGGGTCTGGCGCATGAGCACGATGAGCGCACCGGCAAACACCAGGGCCAGGAAGAAGACCAGCAGCTTGTTGCCGGCGAACTGCACCTCGCCGAACTTCACGGGCTCGGTCAGGTAGTCGTAGCCGCGCAGATCACCGCCCCACATCCAGGACACGAAGTTCTGCACCAGGAACATGAGGCCGAAGGCGACCATCAGGCCGCGCGCCTCGAAGACATCGAGATTGGGCGAGGTGGCGGTGAGGCGGCGGAAGCACAGGAAGTGCACGACCACGCCCAGCAGCATCAGCGCCAGGAAGGAGACAGGCACCATGAGCAGGGGCGAGAAGCCGAACTGCGTGTGCACCAGCCAGGTCAGGTAGGCCCCGACCATGAGGAATTCGCCATGGGCGATGTTGAGGATGCGCATCAGGCCGTACTGGAGGTTCAACCCCAGGGCGACCAGCGCATAGATGCCACCGGTGATCAGACCGGAAGCTATCAGTTCGAGCCAGGCAGTGATAGACATGTTGAGAAGGTTCCGCCCACCCCCGGGATACAGAGGCGGGCGGAAAAGAGGGACGAAAGATGGGCCGGGTGGCCCGTCAGGGATTTACTTCCAGGCGGGTTTGCTCGCATTGAGTTTCGCGGTGGCCAGCTTGGGCGGCCACACCACTTCGAACTCGCCGTTCTGCCACTGGCCTACGGTGCCCGGCGTGCCCACGTTCTCGCTGCCGGCGAACTTGATGTCGCCCAGGATGGTCTTGTGGGTCGTGCTGGCGATGTAGTCGCGAATGGCCTTGCGGTCCAGGCCATTGGCCTTGACGGCGTTGGTCAGGATCTCCAGGCCGGCCCAGGCCGCACCGCTGGCCCAGCGATCGGGCTCCTTGCCGCCGAACTTCTTGGTGTGGGCATCGAAGTAGGCCTTGGCACCGGCGCTGGTCTTGCTGTTCCACGAGCCCATGCCCAGCACGCCTTCGGCGCCCGCGGGCGTCATGACGTTGCGATAGAGCTGGAAGGCCGTGCCCACCGAGGCGTAGAAGAACTTGGGGTTGAAACCGATCTCCTTGGCCTGACGGCTGGCCAGGATGGTGTCCGGCGGGTAGGTGAAGCCGATGAAGGCATCGGGGTTCTTGTCCTTGATGGAGCGCAGCACGGGCGACAGATCCTTGACGCCGCCCGGGTAGCTCTTGTCTTCCACCATCTGGATGCCCGTGCCCTGCAGCGCAACCTTGAGCGCGGCGTAGTTCTCCAAGCCGAAGAGGTCGTCCACATAGACCACGGCCACGGTCTTGCAGCCGTTGGCCTTGAGCATGTCGACGAGGGCGTCGCACATAGGCTTGGGCTGCTGCAGCAGCAGGAAGAAATAGGGCAGCTTCATCTCGACCAGGCGCTTGGACAGGGCCGTGGGGGCGAGGAAGGGGTACTGGTAGCGGTTGGCCAGCGGGGCCACGGCGAAGTTGGCGTTGGAGCCCCAGGGCGGCAGCACCAGGTCCACCTTGTCCGAACCCATGAGCTTTTCATAGGAGCGCACGCAGGTCTCGATGTCGCTGCGGTCGTCGGAGCTGATCAGCTCGATCGGGCGCTTGACACCCTTGACGTCCAGGCCACCCGCGGCATTCTGCTGCTCGGCCCAGAGCAGGTAGTTGGGCTCCTGGCTGACCTGGGCGCCGCCGGTCCAGGGGCCGGTGCGGGCGATGGCATAACCGATGCGCACCGGGGCCTGGTTGGCCAGCAGGTGCGGGGCAAAGGTGGCGGCGCCGACGGCAGCGGCCGTGCCTTTGAGCAGGGTACGTTTAGTCTGTTGAACCATGGTGTCTCCAATGGATGTTGCTTAGGGAATCAGCCCAGCCATACTAAAAAGCCGCGGCGATGGCGGCTTTGCTGAACGTGCACAAAGTAGTTGACCGTTCACGCATGAGCACCAGGGTTAACCCTAGGCTGCGGGTTTGTCCCCGCCTGGGCATCACCGATAATTCAGCCACCATGACCCAAGCCACAGCCGTCAGCACCGACGACTACGCCCCGGCCGAACGCGCGCCGGTCTGGCGCGACTGGGTCTGGAAGCAGTTCGGCGGCCTGGACTGCGACCTCTACGGCGACACCACCTTCGACGGCCACATGGCCAGCGTGCAGGCCGGCGACATCATCCTGACCCGGCTCACGGCCAACCGCCACCACGTCACACGCACCCAGGACATGGTGCGCGCCAGCGAAGAGGGCTACCTCAAGATCGTCGCGCCCAATGTGGGGCGCGCGGCCGTGGAACAGATGGGCCGCCAGGCCTGGGTCACGCCCGGCGCCTGGACCCTCTACGACACCACGGGCAGCTACTCGGTAGCCAACCCCGAGCGCGTGGAACACCTCATCGTCATGCTGCCCAAGGCGCAGATGCTGGAACGCGGCCTGCGGCTGGAAAACCTGACGGCCCGCTCCGTGGGCGGCGCCAGCGGCATCGCGCGCGTGGCCCTGTCCACCATGCGCAGCACCTTCCAGGAGCTGCCGCACATGAGCGCGGACGCCGCGCGCGGCGCGGGCGAGCTGATCGCCCAGCTCGTGCGCCTCTCGCTCATCGAGCTCTCGGGCCAGGAAACCCAGCTCACCCAGCGTGAGGCGCTCAAGGACCGCATCCGCGGCTATGTGGCCCTGCACCTGCGCGACCCCGCGCTCACGGTGGACCGCATCGCCGTGGCCCTCAACTGCAGCAAGCGCCACCTCTACAACGCCTTCGCCGAAGAAGACCAGACCCTGGCCAGCTACATCCAGACCCTGCGCCTGGACGCCTGCATCCGCGAACTGCAGCACCCCATGGCGCAGACCCGTCCCATCACCGACATCGCCCTGTCCTGGGGCTTCAACAATCTCTCGCATTTCAGCCGTGTGTTCCGCGACCACACGGGCATGAGCCCCAGCGAATTCCGCGCCGCGTCGCCGGCGTGACCACCGGGCGTTGACCCGGGTGCGCCGCGGGTGGACAGTGCGACAGACTGTACGCACACACAAGGAGACACGCCATGCACATCCCCTCCATGAAGGAAGTCGTCAGCGCCGAGGAATGGCAGCTGCGCTGTGACCTCGCCGCCGCCTACCGCCTCGTCGCCCACTACGGCTGGAGCGATCTGGTCTTCACCCACATCAGCGCGCGCCTGCCCGGCCCCGAGCATCACTTCCTGATCAATCCCTACGGCCTGATGTTCGACGAGATCACCGCGTCGAGCCTGGTGAAGGTGGACCAGGACTGCAACAAGCTGGTCGACTCACCTTTCCCCGTCAACCCCGCGGGCTTCGTGATCCACAGCGCCATCCACGCCGTGCGCGAGGACGCGGGCTGCGTGCTGCACACGCACTCGCGCGCCGGCGTGGCAGTCAGCGCGCAGAAATGCGGCGTGCTGCCCATCAGCCAGCAGTCCACCTTTGTGCTGGGTTCGCTGGCCTACCACGACTACGAGGGCGTGGCGCTGCGCGATGAGGAAAAGCCGCGCCTGCAGGCGGACCTCGGCACAGCCAACTTCCTGATGCTGCGCAACCACGGCCTGCTGACCGTGGGCCGCACCGTGCCCGACGCCTTCCTCAACATGTACATCTTCGAGAACACCTGCCGCATCCAGATCGACGCGCAGGCTGGCGGCGAACTGATCCAGGTGCATCCCGAGATCATCCAGGGCGTGGCCGGCGCGATGAAGAAGGTGACGGTGGGCCAGGGCTCCAACCTGGCCTGGCCTGCGCTGCTGCGCAAGCTCGACAAGCTGGATTCTTCGTACCGGACCTAAGGCGATTGGGGAGCGTCCGGCCTTGCCTCGCGCGCCGGCGGTCTGCTGAAGAGCTCACCGAGCTTGCCGCCCACCGAAGCGCCGGCACCCGTGCCCACGCCGGGCATGAGCAGGGTGCCCAGCGCCGCGCCGATGCGCGCGCCGGTGGTGAGGTTGACCTCCGGCTGGTCCAGCGTGCCGCTCACGGCCAGGGGCACGCCCACCGCACCGCCGAGCTCCACCGAGACCCGCCCGCCGAGCTCACGGGCCGGTGAGATGCTGACCTGGCCCGTGGCGCTCAGCGCGCCCGAACTTGCCGCCAGGTTCTGCAACTCCACCGCCTTGCCGCGCGTGCGCACCTGCCCCGACAGCGTGTCCAGCGACGTCTTGCCGCCACGGCTTACACCGGCGGTCTGCACAGCCTTGATCAGGTCGATGCCGTTGAGCATGCCCTGGCGCACCGTGAACTTCGACTCGGTCTGCAGCACATCGACCAGGGCCGAGGGCTGACGCGCCCGCGCGTTCAGCGTGGTGCTGGCCTCCAGCCGCCCGCTCAGCAGCTGGGCAGCACGCGCCGCTTCGGTCGGCGCCGGCGCCGTGAGCAATGACACCTCGACCTCGCGGGTCTGCAGCTGCCCGCGCAGCGCAAACTCGCCGCCGGGCTGCGCCGCCGGCTGCAGCTCGATGCGACCCTGCACCGTGCCGCCGGCCACCTGCAGCAACACATCCCAGCTCAGTCCGGTATCGCGACGCAAGGCCAGCTGCATGCCCTGCAGGCGGCCCTGCACGACGCGCAGATCCACCTGTTCCGGCAGCGCCACGCTGTCGAGCCGGGCCTCGGCCGTGATCACGACGGCCTGCCCCTTGCTGTCGATCCAGCTCAACTCCTCCAGCACCGTACGACGCGGCAGCAGATGCAGGCCATCACCGTCCGACTCTGCCTGCTCGCGCTGACGCACGCGCTGCAGCGACATCAGCAAGGCGTCGATGCCCTGCTGCGGAAGCATGGCCTGGCGCACCACCAGCGTGGACAGGCCCACCCTGCCTATCAACAAGGAAAGCCAAGCCGGCCGCAGCTCGATGCGCTCGGCCTTGAGGGGCTGGCGCGTGCGCACCTGCACGCCCTCCAGCACCACCGCCGGCAAAGGCAGGAGCGTCAAGCCGACGCGCTCCAGGCGCAAGGGCACGCCAAGTGCCGCCGTGGCCTCGCGTTCGATGCGCTGACGGAATTCCTCCGTCGAGATCCAGCGCTGCAGCGCAAACCCGCCACCGGCCACCAGCAGCAGCAACACAAGCCCCGCGATCAACGGCCAGCGCGGCAAGCGCACCTTGCTCATCCCTTGCCCGACTTGCGCAGCTGTTCGATGCGTTTGCCTTCCTCAACGCGGATGCGCTCCAGCAGGCGGGCATCCGGGTCCTGCCAGTTGCCACCGGAGCCGCGCACCATCCAAGCCAGCGCCCGCGCGAACTCCTCCAGGCTCAAGTCGCTGCGTCCGCCCTTGGGCGGCATCGCGCGCACCCCCACCCAGCCATGCGCCGTGAGCACGGCCTGGCCTTCGGCGATGAGCTTGCCCCAGGCCTGTTTGTCGCCCAGGCGCGGCGCATTGGCCACGCCCGGTCCGTGGCAGACCATGCAGGTCTCGCGATAGACCTGCTCGCCGGACTTGAGCGTCGGCGGCGACTGCGCCAGCAGCAATGTCGGGCTCAGCAGGGTGGCACACAGGGCCAGGGTTCTCAATGTCATATCGGATTCCTCAGGATCAGGGTTGCCCCCAAAAGCGGACCGGGGTCCAGCGCAGGCCAAAAGACAACCAGCGGGTACCCCTGCCCCCATCATGCTGCGCGCCGACGGTCGTGTCCACCTGCAACAGCTCGGGAACGATGCTGTAGCGCAGACCGGTCTGCCAGTAGGGCTTGGCCTCATCATCGCCATAGGATTCGGCGATCAGCGCCAGCCGCGGCTGCACGTAGTATTCGGCGCCCAGGCCCCAGGTCGCGCGGTTCTGGCGGCTCGCCCGGTCGCGCAGCCAGCCGACGTTGAGGTGCAGGAAGGCCCGGTCCCGGGCCAGGGCCATCGTCACGGGCACATAGACGTACTGGTTGCCGATCTGGTTGGGGCCGGGTTCGATCTCCGGGTGGAGCACCCGCCCCAGGGCCAGACCCCAGGCCCAGCCCTCGTCCCCCAGGGTCTGGAACAGGGTCTTGAGCTGCAGCACATAGTCGTTGGTGGACGGACCCGCGTCCTGGCTGGCGCGGCCGCCCCCCACGGTGAACTCCAGGTTCCCGCCCGGGTTGCAGGCCGGCAGGGCCCAGACCTCGCGGCTGTGCTCGTAGCTGCGCATCCAGCTCTCGACCTGGCAGCTGCCGGCCGTCGTGAGGCGCGCGTCATCGGTCACGAACGGTCGCGCGGCCCAGGCCGGCAGCGCGCAGAACAGGCAAAGAGCCATGGCAAACTTCATGAAACCATTCTAGGAAGCCCATCTTGCACCTGTGTTTCAAGATCGTCGGTGCCGTGCTGTTGCTCAGCCTGGCCAACGCCCAGGCCGAGCCCCCGCCCTTCAAGTTGACCGTGGGACGCTACCAGTCCAGCGCCGAAGGTCAGCCCTCTACCTTCTCGACCGATGTCAACCTGCGCCACAGCTCGGATTTGGGCAACGTCTGGTACGGGCACTACGCCGCCTCTGCCGAACAGCTGACGCAGGACCGGCTGGGCTGGGACCGCAACGTCAGCCTGGGCGCCGTGCGGGTGCTGCCCTCGGTGCAGGTGGCCACGGGCGGCGCCTGGAACGGCAGCCTCAATGTGGAGACCGGAGCCCGTTGGTACGCCGGTGCCGGCCTGGGCCGCACCAATCTGCGTCCGACCGTGAACTTGAACTTCGACCCGAATGATGCGTACAGCCTCAGCGGCGGCTACCGCTGGACCGCAGGCGCCTCGCTGGGCCTGGTCTATGTGCGCGACAACCGCGAGAACCCGGACCAGCAGCATCTGCACCTGATCTGGCGCACACCGCTGGCCGACGCGCACCGCCTCACCGTGGACCTGTTGCGCAAGCGCGGCCTGGTCGAGGGCGCGCACATCGAGCGCACCGGCCTCTCGGTGGCCTACGACTGGCCCCGCTGGTTCATGCGCCTCAGCTACGACCCCAAGGTCAACTTCACGGCGCAGGACATGTGGCGCCTGGCCGGCGGCACGCGCTTCTGATCGCGCGCGCGGCTCAGCCCGCCCCCACCCCGATCGGTGCCGGCGTGCGCATGACGATGCGTGTGAACAGGCGGTCGTAGAGCGGATCGCGCGGGTACTTGCCGGTCAGCGGGTCCTGGTTGGTGGCGAAGGCGGCGTCCAACGCGGCCCAGTCCTGCGGGCTCAGGTGCCGGACCGCTTCGGGCAGGATCTCGGTCTCCTCGACCCGCATGTGCTCCAGGTAGAAGTCCAGGTGGCGCAGCATGGCCACCTCGAAGGCGCTGCGGCGCGATTCGCCGAGCAGCTCCCAGGCCAGCAGCAGGTGCTGCAGCTCGCGCACGGCGGCTTCGCCGTGCGCGTGGTCGCGCTCCAGCCGCTCCAGCGTGCCTTGCAGATGGGGCGCGCGGGTGCGCAGCGGCGGAAACAGCAGGCTGGTTTCCTTGGGGTGGTGCAGGCGCTCGGGAAACTCGTCGATGTAGAAGAGCATGGCGCGCAGCACGTCGAAGAACTGCTCGGGCGCATCGCCCGGGCCGCGCTGGATCATCATGCGCAGCGACTGCAGCATGGCCGACAGAGCGGCATGCTCCTCGTGAATGATGCGTACGCTGTCGTGGGCCATGGCAAACCTCCTGATCGGATCAGATGAGGTCTGCAGGATGGCACGGCCCCGCATGTCGGGGCTTGATGTTCGTCAAGCTCTGGCCCGGTTCCGACCGGTTTCCCGGCCGTGAACGGGCCGCGGGGTC
>CAMLNH010000028.1 GCA_946481355.1 uncultured Curvibacter sp. | reverse complement strand
CCCGACCTCAAGCTGCCGGGCAAGATGCGGCTCAAGGAATCGCGTCGCGTGCCCATGTGGAACGGCCCGATCGAATGCCGGCTGTTCAAGTTCGAGATGGTCAAGGGCTCGGCACGCGCCAGGCCCGAGGTGCCCGCCGCATGAGCACGCCCATCGTGCTCGACACCAATGTGGTGCTGGACCTGCTGGTCTTCGACGACCCGGCCACCCCGGCCCTGCAGCAGGCGCTGAGCGGGGGCGCGCTGCGCTGGATCGCCACGCCCGTGATGCGGGAGGAGCTCGCACGCGTGCTGCTGTATCCGCACCTCGTGGGTCGACTTGATCACTACCGACTGAGTGCCGACGACGTGCTGGCCGCTTTCGACCGCCAGGTGCAGCTCGTGGACGTGGCGCCCAGGGCCCCCATGGTCTGCCGCGACCCCGACGACCAGAAATTCATCGACCTGGCCGTGGCGCACCGCGCGCAGCTGCTGAGCAAGGACCACGCCGTGCTCAGGCTGAAAAAGCGTCTGACCCTGCAAGGCGTGCCGGTGGCCACGCGCCTCGACGCCCTGCCTGACCTGGAACCTGTGACATGAACGCCACCACCTTGCTGCAGCCCGAAGACTTCGACGAACTCGACGCCATCCTCGACGATCTGCGCACGCGCGACGAAGAGCTCCCCCAGTGGGAATTCTGCGAAGGCGTGCTCGCGGCCCTGGTCTGCTGCCGGCGCGCCATCCCGCAGGACGAGTACCTGCCCATGCTGCTCGGTGGCGGCGAGCACGGTTCGATCGAGCCCTTTGTCGACGCCGCGCAGCGCGAGCGTTTCCTGGCCCTGTGGCAACGCCGCTGGCAGGAGGTGGTGCGCGCGCTGGACGCCGAGGTCGAGTCCCTGGAGGACGAAGCCGCCTACCAACCCGAGGTGATGGACGTGCGCGGCGCCCTGCTGGCCCTGCCGCCGGCCGAGCGTGCCGCCTATGGTGACGAGGCCCTGCCTTCCTTCGCCCAGGTCTGGGCCCTGGGTTTCATGTACGTGGTGGAGAACTGGCCCGAGGAATGGGCACCTCCACGCGACAAGGAAGCGGCCGAGTGGCTCGATGCCTCGCTGGAGGCCATCGTGGCCATGACCGAGGACGACACCGGCCCGCCCGAGATCTCGCCCTTCGGCGACGACACCCCGCCCTCGGTGAGCATGGCGCGCCTCAACGCCTTTGGCGATGCGATCTGGGCCGTCTACGACCTGCGCGAAATCTGGAAGAGCATCGGCCCGCGCGTGGAGACCGTGCGCAAGGCGGCCGAGCCTGGGCGCAACGACCTGTGCCATTGCGGCAGCGGCAAGAAGTACAAGAAGTGCCACGGCGCCACTTAGGCGCTGAGGATCAGCGGAAGAAGTTCTTCAGCGCCGCCGCCGTCTCGGCCGGCAATTCCTCAGGAATGAAATGCCCGGCCGGCAGCAGCTGGCCGCTGACCATGGCGCTGCACTGCGCCTGCCAGAGCTCCAGCGGCTTGAAGAGCCGGTGCACCACGCCGCGCTCACCCCAAAGGACCAGCGTGTCGCAGGCGATCCTGTCGCCCCGCGCGCGGCTCGTGCGGTCGTGGTCCAGGTCGATGCCCGCGCTCGCGCGGTAGTCCTCGCAGGCACCGTGGATGGCCTCGGGGCGGCAGAAACAGCGTTCGTATTCGGCCAGGGCCTGAGGCTCGATGTAGGTCAGCCCCTGCGCACCCCAGCCGCCGAGCTTGGCGTGCAGATAGGTCCTGGCGTCGGCGCCGATCATGCGTTCGGGCAGGGGCCAGGGCTGGATCAGGTGGAACCAGTGGTAGTAGGCCCGCGCGAAGTCCATGTTCGTCGCGGCGTACATGTCCAGCGTGGGGGCGATGTCGATCACACAGAGCTTTTTCACCTTCTCTGCATGATCCAGCGCCAGGCGCGCAGCCACGCGGCCGCCGCGGTCGTGACCGGCTAGGAAGAAGTCGGGGCAGCCCAGCTGGTCCATCAGGTCCACGAGATCCTGCGCCATGGTGCGTTTGCTGTAGTTGCTGTGGTCGGGCAGGCCCGCGGGTTGGGCAGAGTCGCCGTAGCCGCGCAGATCGGGCAGCACGATCCAGTAGTCCTGCTGCAGCTGCTGCACCACGCGGTGCCAGAGCGCATGGGTCTGCGGGAAACCGTGCACCAGCAGCAGCGCGGGTCTGCCGCCGCGCGGGGCGGCGGGCACGCGCGCGTGGATCTGCACGCCGTTGACCTCGAAGCGGCGCGGCGCAAAACCTTCGAACCAGTTCATGCGGTCAGCTCCACAAGGCGACGCAGCGCGTGCTGCACGGTGGCAGCGCGCACGGCGGCGCGGTCGCCGGGAAAATGCATCTTCTCGGTCAGGACCTGCCCCGGCAGCGCCAGGCCGAACCAGACCAGGCCCACGGGTTTGTCGGCTGTGCCGCCCGTGGGGCCGGCCACGCCGGTCACGGCTACGGCCACCTGGGCGTGCGCATGCGTCAGCGCCCCCTCGACCATGGCGCGGGCCACGGCCTCGCTGACCGCACCATGCTCGGTGATCAGTGCCGCGTCCACGCTCAGCAGCTCGGTCTTGGCTGCATTGGAATAGGTGACGAAGCCGCGCTCGAACCAGTTGCTGGACCCGCTCAGGTCCGTGCAGGCGCCGGCGATCAGGCCACCCGTGCAGCTCTCGGCCGTGGCCAGCATCCACCGGCGTTGCTGCAGCTGTGTGGCGAGATGCTGGACCAGCGCGGTGGTGTCCATGCTCAGAGGCTGCGCCAGATGGCGATGAGAAAGAGCGTGCAGAAGGCCGCGACCAAGTCGTCGAGCAGGATGCCCCAGCCGGCCTTGGCCCAGCCGCGCGGGGTGCGGCTCGGGTCCATGCCGTGGTAGAGCCGGTCGGCCCAGCCCACGGGGCCGGGCTTGGCGGCGTCGAAGTAGCGGAAGAGGATGAAGGCCAGCAGCTGCTCGGGCCAGGCCGCGGGCATGAGCAGCCACAGCACGAACCAGAAGGCGACGATCTCGTCGATCACGATGCAACCCGGGTCGGCCGCCTGCAGGTTGCGCGCCGTGACGCGGCAGGCCCACCATGCGATGGGTAGACCAAGCAGCAGCAGCAGGCCCCAGCGGGCCTCGTTCATCCAGGGTTGCAGCACGAGAAAGGCGGCCCAGGCCCAGAGCGTGCCCACCGTGCCCGCGGCCCAGGGGCTGAGACCCGAGCCGAAGCCCAGCGCCAGCAGGTGGGCCGGGTGGGCCAGCAGGAAGCGGCCCGTAGGGCGGGTGGCGGGGACGGCGTGCATGCGCGGATTATGCGGGTGTGCTGGTTTCGAGTGAGCGCAACCACTCGGCCCAGTAGTCGATGCAGGCGCGGATCTTGGGCAGGCGATGCCGTTCCTGCAGCATCACCGCGTACATGGGCACGCGCGTATCGGCGAAGTGGCCCTGCAATACGGGCACGAGTTCGCCTCGCTCGACAAAGGGGCGTGCCAGCAGGTCCCCCAGCCGGGCGATGCCCACCCCCTGGCGGGCCAGGGCCATGATCACGGCCGAGTTGTCGCTGCGGGTGTGGCCCTGGATCTGCAGCTCCTGGCCTTTGCCGCTCGCGGCCAGGGGCCAGCGGTTGAGCAGGGGGCTGGCGCTGTTGCCGATCAGGCGGTGCTGCGCCAGCTCGTCCGGGTGTTGCGGTGTGCCATGGGCGGCCAGGTAGGCCGGCGCGGCGTAGAGCGCGCGGCCGTAGCTGCCGATCTCGCGCGCCACCAGAGTCTCGCTGCTGGGTGTGCCGGTGCGGATGGCGATGTCGATGCCCTCCCGGGCCATGTCGGCGATGCGGTCGTCGGCGCTGATGTCCACCTGCAGCTTCGGGTAGCGCCGGTACAGCGCGTTGAGGCTGGGCACGATCACGGCCTGCGCGACCAGGGGGCTGACGCTGATGCGCACCCAGCCGCTGGGGCCGGCCAGCTTGCCGCTGAGTTCGCTGGCCAGTTCGTCGCGGGTGTCGAGCAGGCGGCGCGCGTGGGCCAGAAAGGTGTCGCCCTCGTCGGTCAGACTCAGGCCGTGGGTCGTGCGGTGCAGCAGGCGTACGCCGCAATCGGCTTCGAGCCGCGCGAGTGCGCGTGTGACCTGGCTGACCGGCACATTGCGCTCACGCGCCACGGCCGAGAGGGTGCCGAGTTCGGTGATGCGCGCGAACAGGGCGACGTCGTCCAACTGCAGTTGCATGACAGGAAGCATAGTTGTGTTTTGCAATTTATGCAAAACCATCTTCGATTTTTTGCCGTTTCCGAGCCTTGCTTACATCCCTACAGTGCAAGCCATGCCGACTTTCATACCGGCAGACAGGAGCGAAGCATGAGCCACAGTCCCCACAGCCTTGAGCGTCTGTACAGCGCGGCCGACTGGAATGCCTTGCACGAGCAGGCCCTGCGCGAGGCCCAGGCCCTGCGCCGTGAGGCCTGGGCCGATTTCTGGCGCGGCACGGACAGCGTCTGGTCGGCCGGCATCGCCACGGCGCAGCGCAGTGCCCGGCGTCTGGCCCACAGTCTGAGCCGGCACGCGCAGCTGCGCGGCACGCCTGTTCAGTCGAAGTGATCGAAGGACGTGTAGCGGCTGTCGAGCAGGCGGCCCTGCGCGTCCACCAGGCGCAGGCCGGGTTCGGCTTCGAGCCGGCCGATGCGCGTCAGAGGCACACCGGTCGTACGGCCGGCGGCCAGCACGGCCTCCCGCTGCGCAGCGGGAGCGCCGAACAGCAACTCGTAGTCATCTCCACCCCCCAACACCAGGGTCAGGCGAGCCGCCTCGTCCAGTGAGGCGTCGTGCGTGACAGGCAACGCCGCCAGCGCGTGGGCTTCCAACTGCGCGCCACAGCCCGAAGCCTGCAGCAGATGCCCCAGATCACCGGCCAGGCCGTCGCTCAGGTCCATGGCGGCACTGGCGATGTCGCGCAGGGCCAGGCCCAGGGCCACACGCGGCGTCGGGCGTTCGAGCCGCTGGCGTGCGGCCCGCAGCAGGGCGGGACTCAGGGCGCGTTGGCCTTGCAGGGCTTCGAGTGCGAGCCGCGCATCGCCCAGCGTGCCGCTGACCCAGAGCTCGTCACCGGGCCGGCCACCCGAGCGCAGCAGGGCCTGCCCGGCCGGCACCTCGCCAAAGACCGTGATGCAGATATTGAGCGGGCCGCGCGTGGTGTCGCCGCCCATGAGCGTGCAGCCGTGGGCGTCGGCCAGCGCGAACAGGCCGCGCGCGAAGGCGGCGAGCCAGGCCTCGTCGGCGCGTGGCAGCGACAGCGCCAGCGTGCAGGCCAGCGGTCGCGCGCCGCTGGCGGCCAGGTCGCTGAGATTCACGGCCAGGGCCTTGTGGCCCAGGGCCTCGGGGTCCACGTCGGCGAAGAAATGCCGGCCCTCGACCAGCATGTCGCAGGAGATGGCCAGCTGCATGCCGGGCGCGGGCTGCAGCAGGGCGCAGTCGTCCCCGATGCCCAGGGCCACGGCCGGGTTGGGTGCCGTACCTTCGCGCTGGAAATAGCGCCGGATCAGTTCGAATTCACCCATGGGGTACGGGCACCGCAACGGCGGGTTCGCGCGCCGGCCAGAAGAAGCTCAACGGCGCACGGCGTGCGCGGGCGCGGATGACGCGGTAGATGCGCACGCGGTCCAGGCCGGTGACGTTGTGCGCGCGCAGGGCCAGACGGAAGGCGAAGAAGAAGCTCACGGCCACGTTGAGCGCGCCCGTGACCGCGATGGCCGCCACGCACCACCAGAAGACCGGCAGGCGCAGCACGTCCAGCCCCAGGGACATGCTGGCCGCGGCGATCTGGCCGGTGGACAGCGTGACGTGGCGCACGTCCAGGCCCAGGCCGAAAAACAGCGCGAAGGCCGGCACCAGGCCCAGCATCAGGCCCAGCGAGATATTGGCTGCCAGGCCCGAGATGTTGTCGCGCGCGAAGACCGCCCAGCGCGCGGCGCGCTTCTTGCCCAGCACGGCCGTGATGCGCGGGTGGTAGCGCAGGGCCGAGTCCATGCGCTGCAGCACGAACCAGTTCTCGGTCCAGCCCGCGATGATGCTGGAAGCAAACAGCAGCACACCCGTGAAGGCCGCGTACAGGGCTGTGGGACCGAGCAGGGTCAGCGAGCCCAGCACGTGGTCGGCTTTCTCGCGGCTCAGGGGCGGCTGACCCAGGATCAGCCAGAGGCCGCTGCACAGCAGCAGCACACCGGGCGCGACCAGGGCCAGGTTACCGATCACGGCGGCCACCTGCGAGCGCACGAGGTGGGTCACCTCGTCGACGAAGTCCTCCACCGCGCCCGGCGCATCCAGATCCTTGAGCTTGGCGGCCATGGCTGGCGCGGTCATCGCCGGCTGCTTGGTGGCCACGGTCCAGTGCAGCAGCTGGATGAGCACGAAGCTCAGCGCGTAGTTGAGGCCGGCGGCAAAGCCGCTCCAGAAGGCCGACAGGCCCAGGCCCAGCAGCGCGAACTTGATGAGCGTGGTGACGGACATCACGGCGCCGCCGCCCGCCGCCTTGCGCACCATGGCGTAGTAGTCGGCGCGGTTGCGGGTGATGTAGTGCTCGCCGGTCTCGGCGCTGCGCTCGGCCACCTTGGCCGCCAGCAGCGAGGAGTTGCTCGCGATCAGCGCGCGCAGGCTGCGGCTGTTGTGGCCGGCCTGCACGAGCTGGGCCAGCAGCTTGCCGGTGCCGGCGGCGTCCGGCGCCAGCAGGGCGTCGAGCAGCAGGCGGCAGCGCAGGATGCGCTCGCGCAGCTGACGCAGGCGGAACACCACGTCGACCGAGATGCCGTGCTCGTCCAGATGCTCGTAGACGGCGTTGGCCGACTGGCGGCAGTCGTCGAGCCGGTCCTTGAAGGACTGCACCGCGCGTTCCAGCGCCGCGGTATCGGTCTGGTACAGGGCGCGTCGCAGGGCTTCATAGTCGATCAGCAGCGCGCGAAAGGGCAGCAGGGCCTGCGGCTCGCCGTCCATGCGCAGCCGCAGCTCGGGCGCATAGCCCAGCGCACAGATCTGGCTCACGCCGCAGGCGATGGATTCCTCGAGCGCCACGCGCCAGGCGCCCGGGGGTGCGCCGGCGGGGCCGAGCAGCGTGGCCAGGCGGCGTTCGCTGTCTTCGTCCAGGCGACCCAGCCAGGCGGCGTCGAAGTCGTGCGGGAAGAGCAGGGAGTAGAGCTCGGAGGCGTCGCGCGTCTGGGGTGTGGCCGGCAGCACGTGGTGCATCAGCCGGCTGATGAACTCGCTGAGGAAGACCGGGCGCTGGGCGAAGCCGTGGTCGGCCAGCAGGGTGGTGCCGTCCACGCCGGTCAGCAGGGCCTGCCACCAGGCCCGGGCACGCTCGCCCAGGGCCGCATCCTGCTCAAGCCGGGCGAGCAGCAGGCCGATGCGCTCCAGCGCGGCGGCCACCGACTGGCGGTCGCCGCGCACCCAGGCCAGCAGACGCACCAGCCAGAGGTGGCGCTCGACCTGCGGGGCCGCCGGGTCGAGCGTGTCGAGCAGGTTGTCGAGCGTGGGCGGCGCGGCCATCTCAGTGCAGCGTGCGGTTGCCGCCCGCGCCGCTGCCGCTGAGTGCATCCAGCACGAACAGTGGAATGTCGACGTCGAAGCGCTCGCCGTCCTCGGCCACGAAGAAGTAGCTGCCGTGCATGGTGCCGGTAGGGGTGCGCAGGCGCGTGCCGCTGGTGTACTCGAAAGTGGTGCCGGGCTGCAGCAGAGGCTGCTGGCCGACCACGCCCAGGCCACGCACTTTTTCGGTGTGGCCGTTGGCATCGTTGACGTTCCAGCTGCGCGAGATCAGCTGGGCTGGCACCTCGCCGGTGTTGGTGATGCTGATGGTGTAGGCGAAGACGTAGAGGCCCTGGTCGGGGGCGGATTGCTCGGGCAGGTGGCGCGGCTGGACTTCAACGAGGATCTGGTACTTGGCCATATATAGTCCGGCATCCTACCTGCGAAAATAGCGGCATGAGCAAAACCTACCGCATTGCCCCCTCCATTCTCTCGGCCGATTTCGCCCGCCTGGGAGAAGAGGTGCGCAACGTCATCGCCGCCGGCGCCGACTGGATCCACTTCGACGTGATGGACAACCATTACGTGCCCAACCTGACCTTCGGCCCCATGGTCTGCCAGGCCCTCAAACCGCATGCGAAGACCGCCGACGGCCGGGCCGTGCCCATCGACGTGCACTTGATGGTGCAGCCCGTGGACGCGCTGGCCGCGGCCTTTGCCCAGGCCGGCGCCGACCTGATCAGCTTCCACCCGGACGCGTCTGCCCACGCGCACCGCAGCGTGCAGGCCATCAAGGCCGCGGGCTGCCAGGCCGGCCTGGTGTTCAACCCGGCTGCGCCGCTGGACGTGCTGGACTGGCTGATCGAGGACATCGACCTCATCCTCATCATGAGCGTGAACCCGGGCTTTGGCGGCCAGGGCTTCATCGATACCGCGTTGCGCAAGGTCGAGGCCGCGCGCAAGCGCATCGAGGCCTCGGGCAGGGACATCCGCCTGGAGGTCGACGGCGGCATCAAGGCTGACAACATCCGCCGCGTGGCCGATGCCGGGGCCGACACCTTCGTGGCCGGCAGCGCCATCTTCGGCAAGCCGGATTACCGCACGGTGATCCAGTCCATGCGCCAGGCCCTGGCCTGAGCCTGACGGGGACAGCGGCGGCGCTTTCCCTCCGGACGCAGCCGAGCCCCATCGTCACCCCCGGTGCCGAGTTCCTCATGAATCCCAGCGATCCACCCCTTGCATCTGCTCCCGTGTCCTTCGGGCGCCGGGTGCTGGAATGGGTGGTCCATGGCCGGCATGCCGGCCGCGATGCGCAGCAGGTCCACCGCTGGGTGCGTACCGCCCTGTACGTGGTGCTGCTCGTGGTGGGTGTGCTGGCCTACTGGCAGAGCCGTCAGCTCGCGCAGGCCGAGCGCGTGCGGCAGGCCGACGCGGAGATCATCCGTGTCGCCGCGACCCAGAGCACCCAGATCCAGCGCATGCTGATGCTGCTGACCCGGCTGGACGCCGGGACCGGTATCACCGAGGAGACCGTCAATGCCCTGAGCGAGACGGTGACCCAGACCCAGACCCAGGCCGCGCTGCTGGACGAGCTGCTGGCCCGCCAGGGGGTGTGGCAGCAGTCCGGACGGGTGCAGCTGCGCCAGGCCATCTTCGAGTGGCAGGACCGGCGCGAACGGGTCTGGTACCGGGCCCAGACCCTGCTCTGGCTGGTGGATCGCGTCGATGCCGCGCAGCGGCGCACCGCAGGCCAGTTTCTGCAAACCGAGCTGGAGTCGTTCTGGCTGACCACCCAGAGCATGGTCGACGAGTTGCAGCTGGCTGCACAGGAGCGGGCCCAGGACATGCTGCATGGCATCCAGCTGTCGGCCCTGGTCACGGCCGCCCTGCTGCTGCTGCTGCTGTTCGGCGTGGCCGAACCGCTGGTGCGCTTCGTCCAGCGCCAGGGCGAGGATTTCGCGCGCCAGTCGGCCGAGTTGCAACGCCTGGCGCTGGTGGCGGAGCGCACCTCCAACTGGGTGGCCGTGGTCGACCGGGAGCGCCGCGTGCTCTGGTGCAACGATGCCTTCCTGCGCGGCAAGGGGCGCACGCGTGCGCAGGTGCTGGGCCAGCACTCGGCCCTGCTGCGCGTCAATGAGCACAACGATCCCGACGAGATGGCTCGTCTGCTGGCCGAGCTGGACATGGGCCTGCCGGTACGGGTCGAGCTCATGCACCGCGGCCGCGACGGCCAGGAGGTCTGGCTCGATGTCGACTACCAGCCCATCCACGATGCACAGGGCTTCCTGCAGGGTTTCACCATCGTGGCCAGCGACATCACCGACGGCATGAACCAGCGTGTGCGCATGCGCACCCTGCTCGATGCGCTACCCGTCGGCGTGGTGCTGCAGGACATCGACGGCAAGGTCATGGAAAGCAACACGGCCGCCGCCGACATGCTGGGCATGTCCAGCAGCGAGCTGGCGGTGCGTGAGGGGCTGGCACGCGAAGGGATTGCGGTGCGCGACGACCTTTCACCCTACCCGGTCAGCGAACGACCCAGCGTGCGCACCCTGCGCACGGGTCAGGGCCTGCGCGGGGAGTCCATCGGTCTCATGATGCCTGACGGCAATCTGCGCTGGCTGCTGGTCAATACCCAGCCGCTGCGCGATGCTGCGGGCCACATGACCGGCGTGGTGTCGAGCATGGTCGACGTGACGCAGCAGCGCGACCAGCAGCAGCTGCTGACCCTGGCCATCGAGAGCGCGTCGCTCGGGGTCTGGCACTGGGACATCGACAGCGGCAAGATGGACGTGAACGACCGGCTCTACGCCCTGTTCGGCTACGGGCCGGGCGAGCTGCATCTGGACTCGGACGTGTTCTACAACCTGATCCACGCCGACGACCGAGAAGGCTGGAAATGGGCCATCCGCACCAATCTGCGCGATTCGCACCAGCCTCTGCACTGGGAAGTGCGCCTGCGCCATGGCAGCGGGCGCTGGATGTGGACGCTGTTCAGCGGCACGGTGGTGGCGCGCGACGGCAATGGACGCGCCCTGCGCATGGCCGGCATCTGCTACGACATCAATGCCCAGAAGGAGCTGGAGGAGCAGCTGCGCCAGAGCGCACGCACCGACAGCCTCACGCGTCTGCCCAACCGCATCGAGCTGCTGCACCGTGTGCACGCCTCGATCCAGCGTGCCAAGGCGCAGCCGGGCTACTGCTTTGCCGTGCTCTTCATGGACTTCGACCGCTTCAAGCAGGTCAACGACACCCTGGGCCATTCGGTCGGTGACGAGCTGCTGCGCCAGATCGCCGCGCGGCTGGAGGACAGTCTGCGGCCGGGCGACGCCTTCGTGCAGACCAGCGACTTTCACCAGATGGCCGCGCGCATCGGCGGTGACGAGTTCGTGGTGCTGCTCGACAACATCCGCGGTGACCTCGACGCCCAGGTGGTGGCCGCGCGCCTGCTGGAGGTGCTGGCTGAGCCCTACCAGATCGGGCCGCACCGCGTGAGCTCCACGGCCAGCATCGGCATCGTGACCACGGCCCACATGGCCGATGACCCGGACAGCGTGCTGCGTGACGCCGACATCGCCATGTACGAGGCCAAGCGCCAGGGCCGCGGGCGCTACGAAATGTTCGAACCCTCGATGCGCAAGCGGGTGCACGACGACGTGGAGCTGGAGAACGATCTGCGCCAGGCCATCGACAAGGGTGAGATCCACGTGGTCTACCAGCCCATGATCGACCTCGTGAACGGGCGGTTGGTGGGGGTGGAGGCGCTGGCACGCTGGCAGCATCCGCAGCGCGGGGCGGTGTCGCCGCTGACCTTCATTCCGGTGGCCGAGGCCACGGGCATGATCGGCAAGCTGGGCGAGTTCGTGTTGCAGACCGCCTGCCATGAGCTGGTGCGTCTGCGGGCCCTGCTCGGCGTACGCGCGCCCGAGACGGTGTCGGTCAATCTGTCACGGGCCCAGCTGCGCCAGCCCGGCTTCGCTGCCAAGCTGTCGGAGCTGCTCTATGGCAGCGGCCTGACGCCGGGCGCGCTGATGCTGGAGGTGACGGAAAGCCTGGCCGCGCAGGACGAGGGCGTGCAGTCCGTGCTGCGCGAGATCCGGGCCCTGGGTGTGTCGCTCGCGCTGGACGACTTCGGTACCGGCTATTCCTCGCTGTCCTGCCTGCACGAGCTGCCGGTCAACCAGGTCAAGATCGACCGCTCCTTCGTGAGCCTGGCGCCGCAGAGCGACTACCACCGTGTGATGATCGAGGCGACGATCCGCATGGCTCAGACCCTGGGCCTGCAGACCGTGGCCGAGGGCATCGAGACGGCCGAGCAGGCCGCGCTCATGGCCCGGCTCGGTTGCGGCAAGGGGCAGGGCTATCTCTACAGTCGCCCGCTCAATGCGCGCGACCTGGAGCAGTGGGCGCTCAGGACTTGATGTCCAGCAGCGCGTTCTTGAGCTGCCAGTCGGCCGGCGACTTGCCCAGCCAGATGCCCATCAGAGCGGCAAAGAACTCGGGCTCCTTGAAGGGCGCGCCCTGGGGCTTGCCCTTGACCGAGATCAGCAGGCCCTGGTTGGGCACCCAGTCCAGCGTGAAATTGTCACCGGCCTGCAGCTTCTTGTGATCCGAGAAGATCTGGCTCATGCGCAGGATGCCCGGGATGAGCTGGGCAAAGGCCGCGCGGTCCATGTTGTCCTCCATGCCGCGGGAAAACAGCTTGCCCAGTTCGGCCGCATCGATCTCGCGCAGCATGGTGATGCTCATGCGCTTGGGGCCGGGCGTCTTGAGGATCTCTTCCAGCGAGCCGGCCTTGCGCGGGGTGTACAGGCCGGCCGCATAGACCTTGAAGACGGCCTTGTAGCGCAGCCCGGCGCCATTGAGTTGCAGGGCGCTGCCGTTGACATCGACCTGCGGCGGGAAATTGACGCCACCCACCTCCAGGGCACAGACCTGCAGGCTGGCGCCCAGCAGCAAGGTAAACAAGGCGGGGCGGAAAGCGAACCACATGAGAAATACCTCCAAATAGAACGACCGTTCGTTTTAATTTGATTATCCCAGACCCCCCGGGGTGTCCATTCAGGGTTTATCTGGAGGCGGGCGGCTTTGCTAAACTGGCCTCCATGTTCATTCACCGCCTCATCAGCACAGGTTGCAGCGACCGGGGAGCCTGGCCCTGGCGTCGCTGGTCTGCCGCGACCTGAGGCCCGCTGGCGTCTCCCAGCCCGGTCTTCCCCTTCGCCCTGTCCCTGGCAGGGCACCGAATGATCATGGCGCCCAGTGGTGCCAGGCGCATGGCAAAGCCCGGCGCCGAACCGGAGTTTTTCCGTGATGACCGAATCCGAATTCAAGGAGCGGGCCCGCCAGGGCTACAACCGCATCCCCCTGCTGGCCCAGGCTTTTGCCGACCTGGAGACACCGCTCTCCCTTTATCTCAAGCTGGCCCACGCCCAGGACGGTGGCCGCCACAGCTTCCTGCTCGAATCCGTGGTGGGCGGTGAACGTTTCGGCCGCTACAGCTTCATCGGCCTGCCCGCGCGCACCCTGGTGCGTTCGCGCGGTTTCGGCGACGAGGCCGTGACCGAGGTGGTGACCGACGGCCAGGTGGTGGAAACTGCCCGCGGCAACCCGCTGGACTTCGTGGCCAGCTACCACCAGCGTTTCAAGGTGGCCCTGCAGCCCGGTCTGCCGCGTTTCTGCGGGGGGCTGGCCGGCTATTTCGGCTACGACACGGTACGCCACATCGAGAGAAAGCTGGTGCACAGCTGCCCGCCCGACACCCTGGGCTGCCCCGACATCCTGCTGCTGCAGTGCGAGGA
>CAMLNH010000027.1 GCA_946481355.1 uncultured Curvibacter sp. | reverse complement strand
TCAGTTCACGGTGAAAAACTGCATCTCCACGCGCTCGGGCCGGCGCACGCCGCTGCCGATGAAGAGGCGTTCGGCGATCCAGCCCAGCGCGGACGAGGCCGTCTCGAAGCTCGGGCTGCAGCGGAAATAGACCTGCGCCGGGTCCACGGGCTCTCCGCGCAGCAGGCGCGCGGTGACCTCGGGCGCGGCGGCGCGCAGGGCGTGGTTGCGCACATAGATCAGATCACCGGCGTCGGTCTCGAGCACGTAGCGCGCGTCGAGCTCGGCCAGGCGCGGGCTCACGATGAGCTGGTAGTCGGCGCCGCCGGGCAGCACGCGCGCGGTCCAGCCCGCGCCGCGCGCCGTGCCGCCCAGGATGGGGATGAGGCGGCGCTGGCCGTGCACGGTGGCGCCGACTTCCTGCGGCGTGCCGACGTCCACGGACAGCTCGGCGAAGAATTCCAGGGTGGGGGCAGTCATCTGCGGCAGCTTAGGGCGGGCCGTCGCCGGACGCTGTCATCCCTTAAGATGACAGGACAAGTACAGCCACGCGAGGAGACGCATGCGCAAGTGGACCTGCAACAGCAGTGCCAGCGGCACGGGCCGTCATGCCCAGCTGCTGGCCGGTCTCATCCATCAACTGGGCCAGCCGCGCTTTCGTGCCGCGCTGCTCGAAACCCTGCAACCTCTGGTGCCCGCGGCCTCGTTTTCGGTCTACCGCACGGGGCGCCACAGCGTGCCGCAGCTGTTCCTCTCGGGCAGCCTGGGCGTGCCCGACACCACGCGCGACTGCTGGCAGGCCTATCTCTCCGGTCCCTACCGCAGCGACCGCACGTTGATCGCCGAAGCGCAGAGCGAGGGGCGACCTTTGCTTTGCCACCTGACGGCACAGGAAGTCCCGGCCCAGCACCGCGCCCGCGTCTACGAGGCGCATGGCGTGGCCGAGCGTGTTTCGGTGGTGCAGACGCGTGACGATGGCCTGTTTGCCGTGAACTTCTACCGGCACCAGCACCAGGCCCCGTTCAGCGACGCGCAGGTGGCCGACTTCGAGGTCCTGGCGCCTGCCCTGCTGGCGCTGGCGCACAAGCACGTGGCCCTGGAGGGCGTGGACGCATCCCCGGTCCAGCGCCTGCGGGCCTTGCAGCCGGCGCTCACGCCACGCGAGCTGGACGTCTGCGTGCGTCTGCTGCGCGGCATGACCTACGACGGCATCGCCGCCGATCTGGGCCTGAGCGTGCCCAGCGTCAAGACCTACCGCAACCGCGCCTTCGACCGTCTGGGCATCCACTTTCGCAACGAGCTTTTTGCGCTCGTGCTGCGGGCGCCGGCCACACTGCAGTAAGAGCCTGTTCACGGCCTCCCAGGGGCCGCGCAAGCACCTTGTCGGGATGGGATGCAAGGCGCAAAACGAAGCCGGGCTCTATGCCCGGGGAGGCTTTGCAACGCCGCAGACTGCCCGGCATGGTGCTTGCCCTTCGGGTTGAGGTGCCGCAAACGCGGTCGCGTTTGCGTCCCTTTGCGGACCGTCGCACGGCGCACAGCCGACCGGCTGTGCGAGCGGGCGATTTGCCCACCAAATCCCTTGCATGGGCATCAGCCCATGCGGCGTGATCTTGGCGGTCAACTCATCCCGATTGCGCCCCAACGCGACCCCTGGGAGGCCGTGAACAGGCTCTGGCTCAGGAATAGCTTTCCCAGCCCGCGTAGTCCGGGTGGTCCAGGTGCGGCAGGGTGTTGAAGCTGATCAGGCTGTGACGCTTGGGGTTGTAGTCGAACTGCGTGAGGGCGCTGTTGCGAATGCGCAGATTGAGTTCGATCGTGGTTTCGGGCGTGGTACCCAGCACATGACCCACGGCCGTGGAAATGGGGCCGCCGCTGGAGACGATGAGCACATTCCCGTCGTGGTTCCTGCGCACGCGTTCGAGTGCATCGCCCACCCCGGCCTGGAAATCTGCATAACTCGGCATGCCCCGCGGGCTGACCACGCCGTTCATCCACTGGCGCAGGCCGTCGCGCAGCAGGCGGAAGTGGTGCCTGACCATCTCGGGTGTCTCGGGTTTCTGCAACGGCTGCGGGTGGATGGCGGCGATCACCGCCTCGCTGTCGTATTCGTTGAGGCCTTCGAGCGCGATGACGTTGTTGCCATAGTCGGCGCCGGCCGCGATGCCGGCCCAGGTCTGGGCATGGCGGCGCAGCGTACCGGTGTACACGGCGTCGAAGGTGATGTTGCGTTCACGCCAGTAGCGCCCCAGGCGTTCGCTCTGCTTGCCGCCGAGCTCGCTGAGCTGGTCGTAGTCCGCTGCGCCGAACGAGGCCTGGCCGTGGCGCACAAGATAAAGGGTTCCCATGCCGGCGATTGTGGCAAGGGCGGTGCGTCCACGCAGTCGCCCGCGAGACTGAAGTTGCTATTAAATCAGGAGCAAATTTCAAGCAGGCCACGGGACGTCTGCAGGCGAACGCGCAGCTGCGCCGGGCCGGTATGCGCGACAGTGTTCAGGCCGATCGCCTGCAGGGCGGTCGCCAGCACCTCCGCCTGCGGATGCTGCAGCGCGAGAGACACCAGCGTGACAGCAGAAGCTGGCATGCCGGTCGCCGGATGCACGGCGCCCCACTGGATCAGCGTGGGCAGCAGGCCGTCGAAGAGGCGCTGTTCATCGGGGCGTACCGTGATCTGCCATTGCAGCAGGCCCTGCGGCGTGGGACGTGAGGCCGCGAGCACCTCGCCACGGTCGATGCCGCCGGCCTGCAGGGTTGCCACTGCCGCGGCCGCGTCATCCACGCGTGCGACCCAGTGCACGAGCTGCGGGCCGTCGCGGTGCACGCGCTGCTGCAAGGCCGCATCATCCATGTCGAACCAGCGTTGGCGCACCGGGGCGGGTGCGTCGGGGTTGATCGCGATGATCTCGAAATAGGCGAGCGGGAATTCCGCGCTCGCGATGCTGAACAGGCGGTTGTGTGTGCCCATGAGCGCATGTTGCCCGCCGGGCCCGGGTGTGATGCCCAGCGTGCGTTCGCACCAGGCCACGCCTTCGTCCAGCGTGGCCGCGACGACGACGAGGTGATCGAGCGCCGCCGTCACAGCTGCACGTGTCCCATGATGCAGGTCTGCACCTGTCCGCCGACCCAGACCTGACCGGCTTCGTCACGCTCCAGCAGCACACGGCCCGCGCGCTCCAGGCAGGTGCCCTGGGCGGCGATGTAGCGGATGCCGAGGTGACCTTCGGCCATGAGCCATTGCGCGAGGCTGGCGTTGAGGCTCCCGGTTACCGGGTCTTCGGTGATGCCCACGGGCGCGGCAAAGGCGCGCACCTCGAGGTCGGGGGCGGCCAGCTGCGGGGCATCGTCCGCATGGTCGGCAAAGGCGCGGGCCTCGCGGCTGCTGCGGGCGATCAGCTGCACGGCAGCGGGCTCGGTCGTGAGCGCGGCCACGCCCACCTTCTGCCCGAGTTCACGCAGGCGCGTGTGGTCGGGGCTCAAGGCGAGCACGGTGTCGGCGCTGTCGAGCAGCAGGCCCAGCCATTTCGGGCCGTTGTCCAGCAGCTGGGCCGCGCGGATCTGTGCGGGCTTGAGCCCCAGGGCCTGGGCCACGCCGGCCAGCAGCTGGGGCGCGGGTGTGCTGCGTTTGAGGGGTGGGGCGGCAAAGGCGAGTTGCTGGCCGGCGCGGCGGATGGGCACCAGACCCACGGCGCATTCCTGCACGATGCGCTGCGGGTCCTTCGGTTTGCCGCCCGCGTCGAGCCAGGCCTGGCAGCTGCCCAGCGTGGGGTGACCGGCAAATGGCAGTTCACCACCGGGCGTAAAGATGCGCACGCGGTAGTCGGCGCCGGCCTGCGTGGGCGGCAACAGATAGGTGGTCTCGGAGAGATTGGTCCAGCGCGCAAAGCGCTGCATCTGCTCGTCGGACAGGCCGCTGCCGTCCAGCACCACGGCCAGGGGGTTGCCCCAGTAGGGGGTGCTGGTGAAGACGTCGACCTGACGGTAGGCGCGTTGTGTCATGGTGCGGACCTCCGCGCTGTGCGCTGCGGTGCGAGCGCTTCGGAGCGGCCGTGCGCGCTCATGCCTGCTGCTCCCGGATCACGGTGGCCAGGGCGGCGATGCCGCGCTCGATGTCCTCGGGGCTGGCCGTGACGAAGGACAGGCGCAGGGTGCGTGCATCGCCCGCGCCAGCATAGAAGGCCGCACCAGGCACAAAGGCCACGCCGCGGGTCACGGCCTGGGGCAGCAGGGCCGCAGCGTCCAGGCCCGCGGGCAGGCGGGCCCAGAGGAACATGCCGCCCGCCGGTGTGTTCCAGTGCACGCCCTCGGGCATGTGTTTCTGCAGCGCGGCCAGCATCACGTCGCGCTGGGCCTTGTAGAGGGCACGGATGCGCGGCACGTGGCGGTCGAGGAAGCCGTCCTGGATGACCTCGGCCACCACCCGCTGGTTGAAGCCCGGGCTGTGCAGATCGGCAGCCTGCTTGGCCTGCAGCAGCTTGGGGAACAACGCGGGCGGTGCGACCAGGTAACCCAGGCGCAGGCTGGGCGCGAGCACTTTGGAAAACGAACCGAGGTAGAGACAGCCCTCGGGGTTGCGCGCGGTCAGCGGCGCGGGCGGCGGCGTGTCGAACCAGAGCTCGCCATAGGGGTTGTCTTCGATCAGCGGCAGGCCGATCTCGGCCGCGGTGCGGCTGAGTGCCGCGCGCCGTGTTTCGCTCATGAGGCGGCCGCTGGGGTTCTGGAAGTTGGGCAGAACGTAGAAGAAGCGTGCCGGTGTGCCAGCGGCATGGGCGGCGCGCAGGGCGGCGATGTCCACGCCCTCGTCGTCACTGGCCACGTCCGTCACTTGCGGCTCCATGGGCGCGAAGGCCTGCAGCGCGCCGAGGTAGGTGGGCGTCTCCACCAGGATGCGGCTGCCCGGGTCGATCAGCACCTTGGCCGCGAGGTCCAGGCCCTGCTGTGAGCCCGTGGTGATCAGCACTTGCGCCGGGTCCACCTTCCAGGGCAGCGAGGCGGCCACCATCTCGCGCAGCGGGCCGTAGCCTTCGCTGGCCGCGTACTGCAGCGCGGCGTCGGCGTCCTGGCGCAGCACATGGCTGCAGGCGGCCTCGAATTCCGCGACCGGGAAGGTCTTGGGCGAGGGCAGGCCGCCGGCGAAGCTGATGAGGCCGGGCCGTTCGGTGACCTTGAGCAGTTCGCGCAGCACCGAGGGGTTCATCTGGTCGGCGCGCCCGGACAGCACCCAGGGCGAGGTGGAGGGCGTTCGGGCATTCATGAGGTTTTTCCTTGCGGGATGAGGGAAGACGACGAGGTATGCACCGGCATTCTGCGCCCGACGTAGACCAGGGCGATCACGGCCAGGCCGCAGCCCAGAGTGAGTGCGTCCAGCGTTTCGCCCAGCAGGGGCACGGCGCAGAGCATGGAGATGAAGGGTTGCAGCAGCTGCAGCTGGCTCACGCGCACCGTGCCGCCCAGGGCCAGACCCTTGTACCAGGCGAAAAAACCCAGCCACATGGAGAACAGGGCCGTGTAGGCGAAGCCGCCCCAGGCCGAGGCGCTCACCGGCGTCTGCGGCCAGGTCCAGAGCATGATGGGCAGTGTCAGGGGCAGGGACAGCAGCAGAGCCCAGCAGATCACCTGCTCGGCCGGCATCTGCTGCGCCAGGCGTGCACCGTGCGCGTAGCCCACGGCGGCGCAGGCCATGGCCAGCAGCAGCAGGAGATCGGCGGGGTGCAGGCTCAGCCCCGCACTGCCCGAGCGCAGGACGGCAAAGGCCACGACCAGGCCCGTGCCCGCGAATGCGCAGAGCCAGAAGCCGGCCGAGGGCCGCTGGCGCTGCAGCAGCGCACCCACGGCGGCCGTCGCCAGGGGCAGCACGCCCACGATCACGCTGGCGTGCACGGCCTCCACATGGCGCATGGCGATGGAGGTCAGGAAAGGAAAGCCGAAG
The DNA here is from genome assembly GCA_946481355.1 of uncultured Curvibacter sp. The sequence continues at coordinate 7,503 of CAMLNH010000027.1, read as the reverse complement.
ACCACACCCAGCGCCACCCAGGCCAGGGTGGGCCATTGCGCGCGTGTGGGCAGACGGGCCCGCACGGTCAGCAGGAAGAGAGCCGAGAGTGCCGCCGCCACCACGGCGCGGCCGGCGGCAATGTAGAGGCCGGCCAGCTGGGGTGCTTCGGGGGTGCCCGTGGCCAGGCGGGTCATGGGCAGGGTCAGCGCGAAGACGCACACGCCCAGCAGGCCGAGCACGTAGCCGCGGCGGAGCGTATCGGTCGAGGGGGTCGAAGACATGACTTGACTTTAGATGCCAGACCAGCACACTATCAGTACAGTTTTTTGGACAATTTCGCGAACTGTATTGCTGCCACGGGCAGCACAGACCGTGTTTCAGGAGTAGCCATGCTCACCCCCGGTGCCGCCCAGACCCTGGCCGACCAGCTGGCCGGCCGCTACGCCCAGCGCATCCGCGACCGCCTGCTGGCGCCTGGCAGCCGTCTGCCCTCGGTGCGCCTGTGCGCCACCCAGCAGGGTGTGAGCCCGTCCACCGTGGTCGCGGCCTACGACCGCCTGCTGGCCCAGGGCCTGGTGGAGGCGCGGCGCAACCGGGGCTTTTATGTGCGTGAGCCCGCGGTGCCGCGGCGGCGCAGCAGCGCGCCCGTGGCCAGCGATGCGCCGGCACCCGTGGACGCCACGGCCCTGATCCGCGCCATGTTCCACAACCGCGCCGAGGGGCCGCAGCCCGGCACCGGCGTCTTCCCGCCCGACTGGCTGGAGACGCCCTTTCTCGCCACGGCCGTGCGTCGTGTCACCAGCCCGGCGGCCTTGCGTTCGGCCTCGCTGCAGTACGGCGAGCCGGCGGGCGACGCCAGCCTGCGCCGCGCCCTGGCCGACAAGCTGGCCAGCCTCAACATCCAGGCCGCGCCGGCGCAGATCATCACCACGGTGGGCGCCTCGCAGGCCCTGGACATCGTGAGCCGCACCCTGCTGCGCCCGGGCGACCCGGTGATGGTGGAAGAGCCGGGCTGGGCGGTGGAGTTTGCGCGCCTCTCGGCTCTGGGCATGCGCATCCTGCCCGTGCCGCGCGGCCCCGAGGGACCGGACCTGGCGGTGATGGCGCGTTACTGCGAAACGCACCGCCCGCGCCTGTTCGTGAGCGTCAGCGTGCTGCACAACCCCACAGGCTACAGCCTCACACCGGGCAGCGCACACCGCGTGCTGCAGCTGGCGGCCGCACACGACTTCCACATCGTCGAGGACGATTCCTACAGCCACCTGGCGCCGGATCAGGCGGTGCGCCTGTGTGCGCTCGACGAGTTGCAGCGCACCATCTATGTCAGCGGTTTTGCCAAGATCCTCGCGCCGGGCTGGCGCATCGGCTACCTGGCCGCGCCCGAGGCGCTGGCCATGCGCCTGCTCGACACCAAGCTGATCTCCACGCTGAGCACGCCGCCGCTGCTGGAACAGGCGCTGGCCTGGTGCATATCGCAAGGCCAGCTGCGCCGCCATGCCGAGCGCGTGCGCGTGCGGCTGGATGCAGCGCGTGCGCGCAGCGTGAAGCTGGCCGAGGCGCATGGCTGCCGCTTCGTGGCGCCGCCTGCGGGGCTGTTCGGCTGGGTCGATGCAGGGGTGGACACCGAGGTGCTGGCGCAGCGCCTGCTCGACCAGGGGTGTCTGCTGGCGCCGGGCGCGCTGTTTCATGCCCATCGCCAGAGCAGCACGCTGATGCGCATCAACTACGCGACCACGCAGGAAGCGGCGTTCTGGAAGGTGTTTGCGCGCGCGCGGGATGCGCTCGCGGCGCGCGGCTGAGGCTCAGACCTTGAACTGGGCCAGCGTGCGCAGCAGGGCGCGGTTCAAGTCCTCGGGCGCGTAGCCATAGCTCTCGCTCAGGGTGCGCGTGCCACGGGCGTCACCGGCCTCGATCACATGCGCGAGCTGCAGCGCGGGCAGATAGGGCCCCGTGCCTTCGAGCAGGGACTGCAGGATGCGCTGCGACAGCGGCAGCCGGCCCAGCAGCGTGGCCAGGGGCTCGCCGAGCAGGCGGTCGAGCTGGGCGTACAGGCCGCAGAGGTAGACCTCGCTGCGCAGATCCTCCTCGTCGCCGGGCCCCAGCAGGTGTTCGACCAGGCTTGCACGCACGGCCATGCCGGTCCTGACGGGCTGCAGATCGACTTCGCCACTGGCTTCCGTCAGTTGGTCCAGCAGCCAGGCTTGCACATGCTTGAGCCCCCAGACCTGCAGGCCGCGCTGCACGGTGTCGATCTCGCCGCGCTGGCGCAACGCCGTGGCATTGACGTGCTGCAGAAAGCGATAGCAGAGCACCGGGTCGGCGCAGAGCAGGGTTTCGAGCTGGTCCCAGGAGGCGTCGGCGTCGATGGCGCGCACCACGCGGCTGATGGCCGTGCGGTCCGGCCGGCGCGCGGCAGCCGCCAGCGTCTGCAGCGTGGAGGGCACCGGCCAACCGGCCACGGCCCAGGCTTCTCGCTGGTCCAGTGCGGCGGCGGCCTGCGCGTGCTGTTCGGGGGCGAGCAGGATCTGTCCCGGTGGCAGCAGTCCGATGGGGTCGCGGCCTTCCAGGCGGTAGAGCCCGGGGCGTCCCTGCTGGGGCGGTGCGGCGTCGAGCTGGCCGGGCCAGACCAGGGGCAGGCCGCGGGCCTGGGCCTGCAGGGCACGTGGGCGCAGTACGGGGTCGGCCGCGGCCTCGGGCGTGAGCACGATCCAGGGGCCCTCGCTGCGGCCGTGCACCAGCAGGTCCAGCAGCAGGATGGGATGATGGACCGACAGCAGCAGCTGGGGTGCGCGCGTGGGCCAGAGCTCGGCCAGCGTAGCCAGCAGGTGGCGCGCGTCGACCCCGGCGGCCGCGGGCGCGGCGTCGACCAGCAGCTCGATGCCGGCGATCTCGCGCCGGCGGTTCCACAGCAGGCGGTAGCCCAGGGTCAGGGTGGCCAGGACGGAAGCAGTCATGGGGGCGCGCGCAAGGCGCTCAGGAGGTCAGTGCAGACAGGTCTGGGGCTCAACTGATGTAGTTGAACAGCGAGAGGCGCTGGATCTGGGCGTAGGTCTGCAGTGCGGCGTTGTAGCCGAGCTGCTGGGTCTCGAACTGCGAGATGCCCTTGACCATGTCCATGTCCTCGGCGCGCGAACGGTCCGCTTCCAGCTGGATCGTCTTGTCTTCCTGGTTGCTGTCGATGATGTCGGCGCGCTTGAGCAGTTCGCCGGCTGTGCCGCGGGCGGACTGGAGGCGGTCCATGGCGCTGTCGAGCTGGGCCAGGGACAGGGAGTTGTTCTGCGTGAACACGTGGCCGTTGGGCCGGCCGTCGACGGCGGTGATGGCGGCGTCGACCACGGCAAAGATGTCGGTGCGCGTGCTCGGCGTGATGTCCAGCGTGTCGCCGTCGGCCGGCACGCCGCGGGCCACGAAGGACAGGCCGTCGAAAGTGATGTCCTGGCCGTCCACATAGGGCTGGGCCGTGAGCACAGGGGTGGCCGTGGTGGTGTTGACCACGTCGTAGGTGGTCACAGGCGGCGTCACTGTACTGTCGACGTTGAAGGTGACGGTGTAGTTGTCGCCGGTCAGCAGGCCGGGCGTGAGCACCCGCCCCGGATCGGTCCAGAGCTGCCCCGTGTTGGTCGCGCCCAGGTCCATGTTGAACACACCGTTGCCGGAAGGTACGTTCATGAACACCGCCTGCCCGTCCATGGCAGAGGGGATGTTCACCGGGCCGCCGGATTTCTGTCCCGGGATACCGTTGAAGGTGACGCCCGTGGTCAGATCGACGAAAGGTGCGTTGGCGCTGGCCAGGCCGCCGAACAGCGGCACGCCATTGCTGTCCTGCTTGTTGGCATAGGTGAAGAGCTGGTCGCGCAGGCTGCGCATTTCCTGCGCCAGACTGGCGCGATCCGCGGGGGTGAGCGTGGCATCGCCGGCCTGCACGACCAGCTGGCGGATCTGCTGCATCAGCGACTGGGCGTCGCCGAGGGTGGATTCAGCCAGGCTCATCGAGTTCTTCTGCAGGCTCAGGGCACGCTGTTCGATCTCCACGCGGGTGATCCGGGTCTGCGCACGTTCCGACTGGGCGGCGCCCGTGGGGTCGTCACTGGCGCGCAGCACCTTCTTGCCGGCAGAGAGCTTCTCCTGCAGTTCGGCCAGGCTGGCCTGCCGGTTCGTGATGTTGAGCAGGGTGCGGTCAAAGGCGTTGGCGGTACCGAGACGCATGGTGGTGTCCTTCTCTTAGGGCCTGTTAGCACTCATTTCGCAAGTGCGAACGCGCTTAAAACCGCGCCAATCTAGGCGCGGGACGACGCCCAGGCAGGCCGCCTGGGCTAGGAGTGCAACAACGAGTGGCGCGGTTTTAAGCGCGTTCCCTCCGGGTTGCAGCCAAAAAGGCCATGCGCGGCGTTGCGAAGCCTTGCCGGGGGCCGACCCCGGCTGCGTTTCGCGCCTTGCGCATGACCTTTTTGTTCTGCAACGCATCTTGTGAAATGAGTGTTAACAGGCCCTAGCGACCGATGCTGTTGATCAGCGTGTCGAAGATGGTCTGCGCCACCTGCATCATCTTGCCCGAGGCCTGGTAGGCCTGCTGGAACTGGATCAGGCGCGCAGCCTCCTCGTCCAGGTTCACACCCTGGATGCTGGTGCGTTCCTTCTCGAGGTTGGAGGCAATGTCGGCCGAGACCGCCGCCGACGACTGCGCGCTCAGGATGCGGGTGCCGATGACGGCGATGGCGCTCGCATAGCCATCGGTCAGCGGGCCGCCGTCGAACATGGCCAGGTCCCGCAGTTCAAGCATGGCCTGGGCATTGTCGGCGTTGAGCTGCGGGTAAGGATTGACGTCCACCGCGTAGGTGTCGCCAGGCTGCGGCACGCCCTTGAGCGTCAGCGACCAGCTCCATTCGGTCGCGGGATCGAAAGGCAGGTTGGTCGTGCGGTCGTCGGCGCCGATGACCTGGCCGGGCACATAGGCGTAGATCTCGCCCGCCGGATGCGCCGCGATGGCAGCCGCATAGGCCGGACTGGCCGGGTCCAGCACGGGCGGGCCGTCCAGGGCGGCGACCAGGCCTGCGTAGTTGGCGTCGTCGGAGCGGATGTACTGTCCGGCGCCGATGAAACGCAGGGTCACGGCGGGGGCAGGCAGCGTCGTGGGAACCGCGTCCACCTGCAGGCCCTGCAAGCTCACGGTACCGGCGTTGTTGGCGCCGGCGATCGCCGTGATGGGGCTGGCCATGGCCAGGCCGCGTGGCGAGGCAAAGGCGGTGGAGATGCTGCTGGCCGCGTTGCTGAAGGGCTTGAGCACGTAGCGGTCACCCGCTGCCGCACCGGCACTGATGTTGAGCTCCAGACCGTCGATCAGGACCGGGTTGGTCACGGCGGTGTCGAAGGCCACCTGGGTGCCGTCGGACTGCCGGGTGATGGTACCCGTCGTTCCCGTGGCAAAGACCACGTCGTATTCCGTGGCCACGAAGGCGCTGACGCCTGAGGTCGGTGTGGTCTGGATGCCCAGGGACAGGGTGGCCGTGCCGGTGTTGTTGGCATGAGCCAGGCCGTTGGGCAGGGCGGGCAGGCTGAACAGCGGCGAGCCGGCATTGCCGTTGAGGTCGATGCCCAGGGCCTGCTGCTCGTTGAGCTTGGTGCCGATGGCCAGGGCCATCCGGCCCAGCAAGGTGCGTGCTTCGAGCAGGTCCTGGTTCTGGAAGCGCAGCATGCCACTGACCTCGCCGCCGCCCAGGCTGTTCTCGTCCAGCAGCATGGGCGGGGCGCCGGCCACCGTGACGGCGAGCTTGGCCTTGGACAGGTCCGAGTACTTGTCCAGCTGGATCGACACGGGCGAGACGGTGGTGCCCAGCACCAGGGCCTGGCTGCCGCCGATGAAGATGCCGAGGGTGCCGTCGTCGGCCGGGATCGTGGTGGTCTGGATGTACTTGTTCAGGTTGCGGATCAGCTGGTCGCGCTGGTCGAGCAGGTCGTTGGGCTCCTGGCCGTTGCCCAACGAGCGCGAGATGTCCTGGTTGGCCTTGGCGATCTGCCGGGCCAGGTCGATCAGGGCGGCGGCGGCGGTCTTGAGCTCTTCGGAGTTGCCGATGCGCATCTGGTCCAGCTGCAGGTACATCTGGTTGAAGCGCGAGGCCATCTCGTCGGCGCGGGTCAGCGCCACCGAGCGCGCCGTCAGGTCCGTCGGAGCGCTCACGATGTCGCTGAACGAGTTCATGAAGTCGCTGATCGTGGCGCCCAGGCCGTTGCTGCCGACCTTGAAATAGGTCTCGAGCTGGTTGAGCTTGTTCAGGCGCGTGGTGTCCGCTGTGGCCACGGCCTGCGCAGAGGCAGCCTGGCGGTTCAGGAAATCGTTGTAGCTGCGCGTGACCGTGAGCACGTCCACGCCCTTGCCGAAGTAGCCGCTGCCGGTGTACTGGCCCTGGATGTTCTGCAGCACCACCTGCTGGCGCGAGTAGCCCGGCGTGTTGACGTTGGCAATGTTGTTGCTGACGGTCTGCAGTGCCGCCTGGTTGGCGTTCAGCGCCAGCACGCCGATGTTGAGGATGCTGCTCATGACAGTTTCCCTGCGTCAGAGGCACGCTGCAGCTGCAGCGTGGTGTTGATGGCGCGGCTCAGCTTGGCCGCGTAGTCGGGGTCGGTGGCGTAGCCGCCGTCCTGCAGGCCCTGGGCCCAGCCCTGCACCGTGCCGGCCTGTTCGCGGGCCTGCGCGTAGCGCGGGCTGTTGCCGACCAGTCGGGCGAAGTCCTGGTAGGACTCGGCGTAGGAGTCGTAGGCGCGGAAGCGCCCCACGGTTTTGCGTGCCTCGCCCTCCACGTACTCGGTGGTCGTGACTTCGGCGACCTTCCCCTTCCAGTCCGCGGTGGCCTTGATGCCGAAGAGGTTGTGCGAGCTGCTGCCGTCGGGCATGCGGATTTCGCGCCGGCCCCAGCCGCTTTCATGACCGGCCTGGCCCAGCAGATAGCTGGCGGGCAGGCCGCTGCTGCGTTCGATGTCCTGCGCCGTGGCGGCGTGCTGCTGCACGAAGTGGCGCGCTGCGTCCGATACCGGCACCGCCGGCACGGCACGGCTCTTGTCGGTGCTGCCGCCGTCCTTGATGCCCATCTGCTGCATCAGCTGCCGGGCAATGGTCTCGGCCAGGCCGCCGGGCTGGCCGGCCATCTGCACCGCGAACTGCTGGTCCAGCAGGTCGGTGCCCAGGTTCTCGGTCGGGCTTTCGAACAGGCCGCTTTTCATGGAAGCGTTGGCCTCGCGCATGCTCTTGAGCAGCTCGCGCATGAACAGGGCCTCGAACTGCTTGGCCGTCTCCTTGATCGCCTCGGGCGTGGCCTGGCCGGCCTGGTATTTCAGGCGGTTCAGGCTGGACGCATCGGCGGCCAGGGCCTGCTGGGTGGAGAGCAGGTGCGAGGCGTTCATGTCAGATGACCTCGAGCTCCGCATTGAGCGCGCCGGCGGCCTTGATGGCCTGCAGGATCGCCAGCAGATCCTGCGGCGTGGCGCCCAGGGTGTTGAGCGCGCGCACCACGTCGGCCAGCTTGGGCG
>CAMLNH010000026.1 GCA_946481355.1 uncultured Curvibacter sp. | reverse complement strand
GCGCGCACCACGTCGGCCAGCTTGGGCGCGGCGGGCAGCTGGATCAGCATGCCGGGCTCCTGGCGCACCTCGATGGTGGCCTGTTCGGTCACCACCGTCTGGCCGCCCGAGAGCGGGCCGGGCTGGCTGATCACCGGCGTGGAGCTGATGCTGATCGACAGGTTGCCGTGCGCGATGGCGCAGGGGCCCAGGGTCACGGCCTGGTTGAGCACGATGGAGCCGGTGCGTGAATTGATCACCACCTTGGCGGCGGGTACGGAGCTCTCCAGCGGCAGCTCCTCGAGCTCGGCCAGGAAGTTGATGCGGTCGTTGGGCGTGGTGGGTGCACGCACGTCCACCGTGCGGCCGTCGAGCGCGCGGGCCACGCCGTCGCCGAAGCGGGTGTTGATGGCGCCGGCCACGCGGCGCGCGGTCTGGAAGTCGCTCGCGTCCAGGCTCAGGCGGATGCTGTCGCCTTCGAGCAGGGGCGTGGGCACGGCGCGCTCGATCTGCGCGCCCGCGGGGATGCGGCCCGCCGTCAGGTGGTTGATCTGCACGCGGCTGCCGCCGGCCGAGGCACCGGCGCCGGCGATCACCAGGCTGCCCTGCGCCAGGGCGTAGACCTGGCCATCGGCGCCGCGCAGCGGCGTGGCCACCAGCGTGCCGCCCTTGAGCGACTTGGCATTGCCCAGCGAGGAGACGGTGACGTCCATGGCCTGGCCCGGGCGGGCGAAGGCCGGCAGCTGCGCCGTGACCAGCACGGCCGCCACGTTCTTGAGCTGCAGGCGCGAGGCGAGCTCGGGCGCCAGCGTGATGCCCATCTGCTGCAGGTAGTTGCTCAGCGTCTGCGTGGTGTAGGGCATCTGCGTGGTCTGGTCGCCGGTGCCGTCCAGGCCGATGACCAGGCCGAAGCCCGTGAGCTGGTTGCTGCGCACGCCCTCGATGGCCGCCACTTCCTTGATGCGGCTGGCCTGGGCCGGCGCCAGCGCCAGCAGGCCCAGCAGCAGGGCCGTGGTGCAGCGGGCGAGCAGGGAGGTGTTCATGGTGCGGGCCTCAAGTTCTGGCGTGGCAGGTCGAAGTTGTCGGTAAGGGCGAGGTCGGGCTTCAGAACGGCGACACGTTCATGAAAAAGCGCGTCAGCCAGCCCACGGTCTGGGCTTCGTACTGCGGGCCGCGCCCCTTGGATTCCACGCGCACATTGGCTACGGCGCTGGAGTTGACGATGTTGCCGGGCAGGATGGCCAGCGGGTCGATGGTGCCCGTGAAGCGCAGCACGTCGACGTTGTGGTTCAGGCCGATCTGCTTCTCACCCACCACCAGCAGGTGCCCGTTGGGCAGCAGCTCGGCCACCGAGGCCGTGATCGTGCCCGCAAAGGTGTTGGCTGCTTCGGTACCACCTGCGCCGGAGAAGTCCACGTCGCTGCCGGCGCCGATGCGCAGGCGGTTCTCGGCTGCCGTGCCCGGGAACTTCAGGCCCGGGATGGCGGTGATGCTGCCTTCGATGCTGCTGCTGCGGTTGGCCGTGGAGCTGGACTTCTGGCTGGCCGTGACGTTCTCGACGATGCGGATGGTCACGATGTCGCCGACCTGGCGTGCGCGCCGGTCCTCGAAGCTCGCGCGGTAGGTCGTGGGCTGGAACAGGCTGCCCGTGGGCAGGCGCGATGCCGGCTGGGCCGGGCGCTGTGCCAGTGCCGGCGCAGCGAAGTCCACCTGCGCGGGCTTCGGCGTTGCAGCACAACCCGCGAGCAGCGTCACGCCGAGGATCAGGGTGAGGTGCTTCATCACAGCTGTCCCAGCTTCTGCAGCATCTGGTCCGAGGTCTGGATGGCCTTGGAGTTCATCTCGTAGGCGCGCTGGACCTGGATCATGGTCACCAGCTCCTGCACCACGTTGACGTTGGAGGTTTCGAGGAAGCCCTGCATGAGCTGGCCCAGACCGTTGGTGCCCGGCGTGCCTGTGTTGGGCTGGCCCGAGGCGGCGGTCTCGGCGTAGAGGTTCTGGCCGCGCGGGTCCAGGCCCGCGGGGTTGATGAAGCTGGCCAGCGCGATGGTGCCGATGGGCTGCGGCGCGACCTGGCCGGGGATGGTGGCCGTCACGTTGCCGTCGGCCGAGATCGAGATGTTGGTGGCGTTGGCCGGCACGGTGATGCCGTTGGCCACGGGCAGGCCGTTGCTGGTGACGATCTGACCCTGGGCGTTGACCTGGAAGGCGCCGTCGCGCGTGTAGTTGATGGTGCCGTCGGGCATGGTGATCTGGAAGAAACCGTTGCCCTGGATGGCCACGTCCATGCCGTTGCCCGACTGCTGCAGGCTGCCTTGCGTGAAGTTGCGGCTGGTGGCCACGGTGCGCACGCCCAGACCCACCTGCAGGCCCGTGGGCAGCTGCGACTGTTCCGAGGTGGCCGAACCCGCCTGGCGCAGGTTCTGGTACATCAGGTCTTCGAACACGGCGTGCGCGCGCTTGAAGCCCGTGGTCGATGAGTTGGCCAGGTTGTTCGAGACAACGTCCAGCTGCATCTGCTGGGCTTCCATGCCGGTCTTGGAGATCCAGAGGGAATTGAACATGGCGGTTTCCTAGGAGATGGCGCGTCAGCCTTGCAGGCTGAGCAACTGGCCGGCGGAGCGGTCGTTGGATTCGGCGGTCTGCAGCAGACGCATCTGCTGCTCGAACTGCCGGGCGGTCTGGATCATGCCCACCATGGTCTCCACGGCATTCACGTTGGAGCCTTCGAGCACGCCGATCAGCATGCGGGCATTGCCGTCGTTGGGCAGCGGGTTGCCCGAGGCCGCGCGGAACAGGCCATCGGTGCCGCGCTTGAGCGGGTCCTCGGGCGTGGGCGTGGCCAGCTTGAGGCGGCCCACCACGTTGGAGGGCTGGTTGCCGGTCTTGGCGCTGATGGTGCCGTCAAAGCCCAGGCTGATCACCGAATCCTGGGGCAGCTGGATGGGCGTGCCGCCGTCGGACAGCACGGCCAGGCCGTTGGCGGTCTGCAGGATGCCCGTGGCCGAGACCTCGAAGCCGCCGTTGCGCGTGTAGGCCTCGGTGCCATCCAGGCCCTGCACGGCAAACCAGTTGCTGCCCTGGGGCATGGCGTCGAGATCGCGGCCGGTGCGCAGAGCCGGGCCGGGCGCATCGCGGTGGCCGGCTGTGGCTTCGAGGGCCAGCACGCGTGTGGTGGCACCGTCGCCGCGCAGCGGCACGGCACGGTAGGTCGAGAGCTCGGCGCGGAAGCCGTTGGTCGAGACGTTGGCCAGGTTGTGGGACAGCACCGACTGCCGGTGCGCCGCGGCATTGGCCCCGGTCATCGCGGTGTAGATCATGCGGTCCATGGCAGCTCTCTTTCAGTGCGGCTCAGCGCAGGTTCACCAGGGTCTGGAGCACCTGGTCCTGGGTCTTGATGGTCTGCGCGTTGGCCTGGTAGGCGCGCTGCGCGGTCATCATGTTCACGAGCTCGGCCGTCAGGTCCACGTTGGAATCTTCCAGCGCGCCGGAGCGCGTGGCGCCGAACTTGCCCTGGCCGGGCTGGCCCATGAGCGGCTGGCCCGAGGCAAAGGTCTCGGCCCAGTTGTTGTTGCCGATGGGCTCCAGGCCCTGCGGGTTGCGGAAGTCCGCCAGCGCCAGCATGCCCGCGGCCTGGGTCTGACCGTTGGAGTAGCGCGCGGTCACCACGCCCAGCTCGGAGATCGACATGCCCACGAAGCTGCCGGCGGTGTAGCCGTCCTGCCTCAGGTCGGTCACCCCGAAGGCTGCGGCGTACTGGGTCACGTTCGAGATGTCGAAGGTGGCCACGATGTCGGGCGTCACGGCCGAAGCCGTGGGGATGGTTACCGTGGGCATGACGACCGGGAAGGTCAGTTGGCCCGTGCTGTCGAAGCGCATGCTGAACAGCGGGGTGTTGGCGGGGACGGTGGGAGGCGCATTGGCATCCCAGACCTGCCACACGTCTTCAGCCGGCGGGCCGACGACGGAGGTGTCGCGGGTGAAGTAGACGCTGAACAGCTCGGGGTTGCCCTGCGAGTCGTAGACGTTCAGTGCCGTGCCATAGGTCGTGTAGGGGGGCGTGTCGGTGACCCGGTTGTAGACCGTGGTGTCGGCGGCGTTGAGGTTGAACTCGGCCGTGATGCTGGTCGTGGCCTGGGCCGGAATCGGTGCACCCGTGGGCAGCACCAGCGGGCCGGGGGTGGTGCTGGTGGGCACGCCGGCCGTGGTGGTGGGGTAGCCCAGCACTTGCGCGCCCGAATTGGTGATGATGGTGCCGTTGTTGTCCAGCTTGAAGTTGCCCGAGCGCGTGTAGGCCGTGGTGCCGTCCTGCATCAGCAGCTGGAAGAAGCCGGCGCCGTTGATGGCCACATCCAGCGTGTTGCCCGTGATGCTGAGGTTGCCCTGCGTGAACTGCTGGGCCACCGTGTCCAGCGCCACGCCCAGTCCGGCCTGGTTGCTGCCGCCGGCGCCGATGGACGAGGCCACCAGCTCGGAGAACTCGGCGCGCGAGTACTTGAAGCCCGTGGTGTTGGCGTTGGCGATGTTGTGGCCGATCACGTCCAGGTTCTTGCTGGAAGCGTTGAGGCCGGAAAGACCAGTCTGGAATCCCATGGTGTGTTCCTTCGGGGTTTAGAAAACGGCGGCGATCTTCGAGTACGGCACGCTCTGGCCGCTCAGCAGATCGAGGTTGAGGAGACCGTTGACCGTGCCCACAGCCAGCACGCGGTCGCTGCTGTAGGTGGTGGCGGCCACGGCTTCGCCCTTGTTGACGGCGGTGACGCGGTAGCTCAGGCTGGGGTAGTTCTTGTAGTCGGATGCATCCCAGGTGAAGGAGTTGCGGCCGGCCTCCATGGCGCCCGAGGTGATGGTGTCGAGCACCACACCTGAGGGCGAGAGGATCTCGATCTTGACCTGGCTGGCCGAGCCGCCCAGATCGAAAGCCGAGCCGGCCATGCCCGTGGTCGCGTCGCGCCACAGCGTGTTGCCGGGGATCAGCACGTCGCGACCCACCAGTGCCGTGCCCTGCAGCACCTGCATGGCGTTGAACTGGGTGTTCATGCTCTTCATGGTCTCGTTGAGCTGCTGGATGCCGCTGACCGTGTTGATCTGCGCCATCTGCGTCGTCATCTGCGCGTTGTCCATGGGGTTGAGCGGATCCTGGTTGTTGATCTGCGCAACCAGCAGCGTGAGGAAGCGGTCCTGCATCTCGGCGGCCGAATTGGCCCCTGCGCCCGACGTGTTGGTCGGCGTGTAGGTGTAGTTGTTGACGGTGGTGACCATGGTTGTCCTTACTGGCCCAGCTGCAGCGTCTTGAGCAGCAGGGTCTTGGCCGTGTTCATGACCTCGACGTTGTTCTGGTAGGAGCGCGAGGCCGAGATCATGTTGACCATCTCTTCCACCGCGTTCACGTTGGAGTGGCTCACATAGCCTTCGGCATCGGCCGAGGGGTGGCTGGGCTCGTAGACGCGGCGCGCCGGCGTCTGGTCTTCCTGGATGCTGCGGATCTTGACGCCCGCGGTGGCCGAGCCGTCCATGGGCACGGTCTCGAACACCACCTGGCGCGCCTTGTAGGTCTGGCCGTCGGGGCCGGCCACGGCGTCGGCGTTGGCCAGGTTGGAGGCCACCACGTTGAGGCGCTGCGACTGCGCGCTGATCGCGCTGCCGGAGACGTTGAAGATGGAGAACATGGACATGATGGGCTTCCTTGTTCAGTGGGTCACTGGCCCGAGATCGCGCTCAAGATCGTGCGCGAGCTGCCGTTAATGAAACGCAGGGTCGATTCGTAGCGCACCGCGTTGTCGACGAAGTTGCCGCGCTCGCGGTCCAGGTCGACGGAGTTGTTGTCCAGGGCCGGCTGCACCTGCGGGCCGTAGCCCATGGCCGAGCCCAGCGTACTCTCGCGCGGGGTGAGCGGCAGGTGGGCCGGGTGAGTGGCGGCGGCGGGCTGTGCGCTGCCGGGCAGCTGCTTGCCCGAGAGTGCGGCGCTCATGGCGTCCTTGAAGTTGAGGTCGCGCGCCACATAGCCCGGCGTGTCGGCGTTGGCGATGTTGCTGGCGATGGTGCGCTGGCGTTCGGCGCGCAGCACCAGGGCCTTCCCGTGGAAGTCCATCGTGCTGGTCAGTTTGTCGAACATGTCACACCTCTGCTAGTGGTGGGGGTGGCGCCGGAGTGCGCGTCTGGAAGGACCCCGTGCGGAAATTGTGGTGAAAACTTGAATTCCCGAGCGCCCGAAATGAAGGGGAAAAGGCGCGCATTTGCCCCCTTTGCGCTTTACGCCTGTCCGTATAGTCGGCACGGTGGGTAGAGTTCCTGAGCTTTTTTTTGTAACACCCCACCCCGACGCTCAGGCAGGAGGACCAGACATGGACACGACGCGCATTTCCGCTGCGATCCGCATCCGCATCCGCGTTGCGGTGGGTCTGGCCCTGCTCGCCGCCTGTCTGGGGATGCCCGCGGGGGCCCAGGCCGTGCGCAGCGAAGCCGATCTGCCGGCCCTGGCCCGCCAGTGGCTGGACCAGACCCTGCCCCGGCACGCCGCCCGTGCCGAACAACCCTTGCGCCTGCGCGCCACCCTGGGCGCGCTCGACGCCCGCCTGCGCCTGGCGCCCTGCGCCCGGGTCGAGGTCTACCTGCCGCCGGGCAGCCGCCTCTGGGGCGCCAGCCGCGTCGGCCTGCGCTGCCTGGAAGGTGCCACCCGCTGGAATGTGACTCTGCCCGTGACCGTGCAGGCCCTGGGCAGCGCCTGGGTGCTGCGCCGCGACCTGGCCCAGGGCGATGTGCTGTCGGCTACCGATCTGGTGGCGGACGAAGTGGACTGGGCCGCCGAAGCCAGCCCCGTGCTGGCCGGCCGTGACGCCTGGGCTGGCCTGGTGGCCGCCCGCCCGCTGCGCGCCGGCCAGACCCTGCGCGAGAACCTGGTGCGCGCCGAACAGGTCTTTCAGGCCGGCACCCAGGTGCGTGTGCTGGTGCAAGGCGGCGGTTTCCAGATCAGCGCCCAGGCCCAAACCCTCTCGGTCGGCGTCGTAGGCCAGTCGGCAAGGGTCAGAATGGAAAGTGGGCGCGTGCTAACTGTGAGGGTGCTCGATGCCCGGACCGTGCGGGCCGAGATCTGAGGCCCGCGCGCGACAAAGCGAGGAAGAAACAGGGAAAGAAAAGCCTCAAGTCGGTCATGATGCTGCCGATAGCCTACGTACGGGGCTGAATGCAGCCTCACCAGGTGGGCCGTCCGGCTCCCGGCTTTTTGGAGAACGACATGAAAGTAGGTCAACCGGCAGACATGCCCAAAGTGACGCCCCAGCCGCAGGCCGGGGCGGGCGCGGCTGCACCTGCGAAGAAAGAAGCGGCCGCCACGGCCACCAGCAGCGCCAGCTCCAGCGGCGTGGCGGTGACCGTCTCGGCCTCCGTGCGCAGCCTCGAACAGGCCAACCGCGGCGAATCCGCCGCCGACGTGGACATGGACAAGGTCAATGCCGTGCGCCAGTCCATCGAGGACGGCACCTATGTCGTCAACGCCGAGGCCATCGCCGACAAGCTGCTGTCCAATGCCCAGGAACTGCTCGACAGCCCGCGCAACTGATCCTGATCACCGCCACCCGGAGTCCCCATGCTGCCCGCCGAACTTGAGAAACCGCTTGCCCTGATGGAACTGCAGTGCCAGGCCGTGGCCGCAGCGGTGGAAAACGGGCAGCCTCTGGAGCTCGAAGCCGCCAGCCAGTCGCTGCGCGACACCGCGGTGGCGTTCTCGGCCTTCATGGAAAACATCGGTGGCGCCGCCCAGGCCGGCCCGCAGCTGCGCGCCCGCCTCAAGAAACTGGCCACCCATCTCGGCATCCAGCGCGAGGCCCTGCTGCGCCGCAGCGCCGTGATCGAACGCGGCCTCCACGCCCTCGTGCCTTCGACGCAGAAGGCCACCTATGCGCCCGCGGGGCGGGCCAGTGTGTACCGGGGGTTTGCGTCCTGAGACGCGAAGCTCTGCGTTGAACAAAGGCTGCCACGGGCAGCCTTTTTTTGTTGCGGCGGGATGCATGGCGGGGTTCCGCTGTTTGTTCCTGATGTTCCTCAGCGCTATAGTGGCGCGACCCATATCGCGTTATGCAGCATGAAGTCTCTTCTTTGCCCCTCTGATGCCGTTGCTGCAGTCTGGGCTATCAGTTCGCCTGGAAGCATCGAGACTGCAGCCGTACTTCCGAACAGTCCCGAATGGAAAGAGCTGAAAGGAACTGACACCTGGGTCTACATGCGACTGACCAAGACCGCCGCTCGCGCTTTGGCCGCGCAGCTTCTTCACGCCGCATCGAGTGATGATCCGGAGGTGGTAACGGCCCGCCCTCAGGGTGCGTTCTCGGACGAGGTTTCTGAAGAGCCCTGCGGCTTTTTCCTTCACCCCGGTGGTGCCAGCCTAACGATTGAAGTCGCAGACATGCCATCTGTGGAAGCGCTGCTTCGGACAAAACTCAATGCAGATGCTTCAGAACTCCTATCCCCTCAGCCAGATGGCCGCGGTATCTTTAAGCGGTGATAGACGGAGCAATGCTGCATAACATGCCAATCGACACGGACGCACAGTAGCAGGCTGCGGCTCTCACCGCAGTCTCTGTGTGCCAGTCATCTTCACGTTGAAAGCCTATCGATTTCCCGGCCGTCCGTTCGTCGTTTCAGTATCGATATCCACCGACGGAGCCCACCATGCGTTTCATCATCACGGCCCAGGCCGGCCCCGAAGGCACCCCCGAAGACCCGGCTGCGGACTTCAATGAAGAGCTTTTCAAAGCCTATATGCGTTTCAACGAGGAGATGCACGCAGCCGGGGTGCTCGTGGCGTCCGAGGGGCTGAACCCGGCGGCGCCGGGCGCGCGGATCGCTGTGCGCAACGGCAAGCGCCATGTGGTCGACGGCCCGTTTGCGGAATCGAAGGAGCTGGTGGGCGGTTTCTACATCATCGACGTGCCCACGCTGGACGAGGCGATCCGCTGGGCGCTCAAGGCGCCGACGGGGCTGGGTACGGACGATGTGCTGGAGGTGCGCCAGCTGACGGGTGCCGGCGACCTGCCGCCGGAGATCCTGGCACTGATCCGCCAGGCGGCGCCGCGCTGGAGTGCCTCGGTCTGGGAGGCGCGCCCCGCGCGATAGGCCGCATCGATGCGGATCGGGTGCGCTGCCGGTTCAGTGCGAGCGCATCTTGGCCCGCAGCCGAGCGATCGACTGGCTGTGCAACTGGCACACGCGTGACTCGGTCACGCCGAGCACGGCGGCGATTTCCTTGAGGTTCATGTCCTGCTCGTAGTACATGCTCATGATGTACTGCTCGCGCTCAGGTAGGGCCTTGATGGCGTTCACCAGGGCGCCGCGCAGGCGCTGGTTGCGCAGCAGCTGCATGGGGTCGGCTTCGTTGTCCACCATGTGGCGGTCGAGAAAGCCGTCTTCGCCCTCGCCGCTGCCCGTCATGTCTTCCAGATAGACCAGCTGCGTGCCCTTGACCTTGTAGAGCAGGGCCTGGTATTCGGCCAAGTCCAGGCCCAGTTCGGCAGCGATCTCGCTTTCGCTGGGCGAGCGGCCGAGCTTGTGCTCCAGGCGAGTGAGCGCGCTTTCGATTTCCTTCTGGCTCTTGCGTGAGCCGCGGCTCATCCAGTCGTTCTCACGCAGCTCGTCGATCATGGCACCGCGGATGCGCTGGGTGGCGAAGGTCTCGAACTGCACGCCCTGGTTGGCTTCGAAGCGTGTGAGTGCTTCCGACAGGCCGATCAGTCCGACCTGGATCAGGTCGTCGACCTGGATGCTGGGCGGCAGCTTGGCCATCATGTGGTGGGCCAGGCGACGCACGAGGGGCGAGTACTGCCGGATCAGGGCGTCGCGGTCGAGCTGACCTTTGGCGGTGTACATCAGTAACTCCTCACGGCACGCTGCGCCGTGTGGGCGGTGGCGGGCGGTGTCCAGCGCGTCGGCAGCAGGGCGTGCTCCAGCGTGCGCAGCGCCAGGCGCTGCATTTCCTCGGCCTGGCCGGGGCAGACCGTCAGAGCCGGCACTTCGCAGGCCAGGAAGTCGCGCGCGCAGTCCTGCAGGTTGCGGGCTAGGCTGTGGCCGGAAACGCGGGTGGCGAGGGCGGGGTTGTCCATCACGGAGACGATGGTAGGCCGAAGTTTGCCCAGGTTCAACAGCTGCTTGAGCGCGTGGTAGGCGCTGAGCATGGCGGCTTCCTGCGTCGACAGGCTGAGCAGGGGCGAGAGGCTGCTGCCCTGGAAGCTGCGTGCGAGCTCGTGCGCCGGGGCGTAGAGCAGGATGAGTTCGTGGCCATGGAAGATCTCGGCCAGGCGGCGCGCGCGTTCGGCGCTGACCTGGGCGGGCGTGCCGGGCTGGGGCGTGCCCAGCGCGGTCAGGCCCAGGGCGGCGGGCACGATGGGCCAGTCCTGCGTGCCCTGGCCCAGATCGGCGGCGTCTGCGCTGTCGTCGAGCAGCTGCTGCAGGCCAGGGGCCTGCGCGGTTTCGCGCACGTGCGCATCCAGCACCACCAGGGGGTAGTCGAGCGCGGTCCAGGCGGCGCAGAGCTGCCACAGCAGGGGCAGTTCGCTCTGGCGGTCGCCATGGCCGGCCAGGGCCACGATGCGTGGCGCCTGTTCGGCGGCCAGTCCGGCCAAGCCGGCGGCCTGGTGGCTGCTGTCGGTGTCAAGCATGCAGGCGTCCCTGGGCATGGGTGCTGGTGGCGCCGGCCTGGGCGAAGTACAGGCCCAGCTCGTCCATCTGCGGGTCGTGGGCCGACTTGCCGGCGGAGCGCATGGACAGGCGCACCAGCTGCGCTGAGTCGGCGCGCTCCCAGTCTTCGGGCACGCGCTGGCCGCTGCTCACGCCGCGCAGCACCAGGTGGTTGCGGATCACGGCGTCCAGCGCGGGGCCGATCTTCACGGCCTCGTCGATCTTGGTCAGCACGGCCTGCTTGGCGCCGAAGTTGGCCACGGCCTCGTCCTGGGTGTCGCCGTGGCTGGCAGCATTGAGCACCAGCAGGCGCTTGATCTGCGGCAGGTCCAGCACGTCGAGGATGTCGCGCTTGCGCGGGTCGCGCGGGGCCACGCCGGTGGTGTCGATGATGACCATCTTGCGGTTGCTCAGCAGGCCCAGCAGGTCCTGCAGCGCGGCACGGTCGTGCGCCATGTGGGCCACCACGCCCAGCATGCGGCCGTAGGCGCGCAGCTGTTCGTGGGCGCCGATGCGGTAGCTGTCCAGGGTGATCAGGCCCACGCTGCCGGCGCCGTGTGTGCGCGCACACAGCGCAGCCAGCTTGGCGGCGGTGGTGGTCTTGCCCACACCGGTGGTGCCGACCAGGGCGAACACACCGCCTTCGTCTTTGAGCGCGGCGCCACCGGCATCGGTCTTGATGTTGCGCGTGAGGATGCCCAGCAGCCACTGCATGGCTTCGGCGGGGCTGGCGTCATCCGGCATCATGCTGAGCACGGCGCGCGCCAGCGCGGGCGAATAGCCGCTGCGGATGAGCTTGAGCGTGAGGTTGGCGCGGATCGGGCTCTGCTTGGTCTGGCCCAGCCAGGCCAGGGTGCTGAAGCGCTCCTCGATCATTTCCTTCATGGCGCTGAGCTCGTTGACCAGGCCTTGGGACACGGCGGACGGGGCGGCGGGCGCTACTGCCGGCGCGGGTGCGGGCGCGACGGGCTGCGGCACGGCGATGGGCGCGGCCTTGCGTGCGGGCGGCGCGCTTTCGGGGTCCGGCGGAATGATCTCGTAGGCCGGGCGCGGTGCGGCCGCCTTGGCCTGTTCGCGCGCCTCGGCGCGGCGTTGCAGCATGCGTTCCCGCACATAGTCCTGGAAGGACAACGTGCTCATGGCCAGCTGGGCTGCATCTTCTTCCACCGGGGCCTGGGCCGCGGCGCGCAGCGCAGCGGGGCTGGGTGCGGGGGCGGGCTTCATGCGCGGCGCGGGTGCGGGCGCGGCGGCTTGCGATGCCGGTGCAGCCACCTGGTCCAGCGTGGCCAGGCTGTCTTCGCTCGCGGCCATCACCTCGACGCCCTGCGGGGTCTGGCGGTTGGAGAGGATCAGTGTGCCGTCGCCGAAGGCGAGGCGGGCCTTTGCCAGGGCCTCACGGGCAGTGGGGGCGGTGAAGCGTTGGATGTTCATGATGCGGCGCCTCGCAGGATCGGTCCGATGCGGATGGAGTGGGTTTCAGGAATTTCGCTGTGCGCCAGCACCTGCAGGCGCGGCGCGGCGCGGCGCACCAGGCGCGCGACGGAATTGCGGATGGTGTCGGGCACGAGCAGGCAGGGCGGCACGCCGGTTTCTTCCTGCTTCATCGCCACGTCGGCGGCGCTGCGCGTGAGCATGTCCGCCACGCCCGGGTCCAGCGAGGGGCCGCTGGGCTGGCCCAGGGCCTGCACCAGCAGACGCTCCAGCGGCGGGTCGATGGCGATGACGTTGAGTTCTTTCGAGGGGCCGTAGATCTGCTGCACGATGGCCGGCGACAGGGCCACACGCACGCGTTTGGCCAGCTCCACCGGGTCGGCGATGGTGGTGGCGTGTTCGGCGAGGGATTCGATGATGGTGCGGATGTCGCGGATGTGCACCGACTCCTCCAGCAGCAGCTGCAGGACTTTCTGGAACACGGCGATCGGGACCATCTTGGGCACGACTTCTTCGATGAGCTTGGGGGCCTGCTTGGCCACGTGTTCGACCAGCTGTTGCGTCTCGGTGCGGCTGAGCAGCTTGGCGGCGTGGACCTGCATCAAGTGTGACAAATGGGTCGCCATCACGGTCTCGGAATCAACGACGGTAAAGCCGGCCATTTGGGCCGCTTCCTTCTGCCGCTCCTCGATCCAGTGCGCGGGCAGGCCGAAGGCCGGGTCGGTGGTGGCGGTGCCGATCAGCGGCGTGGTGATGCCGCCGGGATTGATCGCTAGGTACATGCCGGGGTAGGCTTCACCCTCGCCCACGACCACGCCGCGCAGGCTGATGCGGTAGCCGCTGGGCTTGAGCTCCAGGTTGTCGCGCACATGCACGGGCGGCGGCAGGAAGCCCACCTCCTGCGCGAACTTGCGGCGCACGCCCTTGATGCGCGTGAGCAGGTCGCCCGAGCGGTTCTTGTCCACCAGCGCGATGAGTCGGTAGCCCAGTTCCAGACCCAGCTGGTCCACGGGCTGCAGGTCGTCCCAGCTGGCTTCGCCGTCGCCCGCGGGCGTGGGCGGCGCGGCCGCTTCTTCTTCGGCTG
Organism: uncultured Curvibacter sp.; assembly: GCA_946481355.1. The sequence goes on along the minus strand of CAMLNH010000026.1, from coordinate 421 downwards.
GCTCGGGCTGGTGGGCCAGCATCCAGGCGATGTAGCCGATCAGGCCGGCGATCGAGAGGAAGACCAGGTTGGGCATGCCCGGGATCAGGCCCAGGATGGCCAGCACACCGGCCGTGATGGCCAGCGAACGCGGCGAGGTGAACATCTGGGTGGCGATCTGCTTGCCCAGGTCCTGCTCCTTGCCCACGCGCGAGACCACCATGGCCGCGGCCACCGAAATCAGCAGGCCCGGGATCTGCGCGACCAGCGCGTCGCCCACGGCCAGCAGGATGTAGCTGTTGGCGGCCTGGCCGGCCGAGAGGCCGTGCTGCGCCATGCCGACGGCGAAGCCGCCGATGATGTTGATGAAGAGGATCAGGATGCCGGCGATGGCGTCGCCGCGCACGAACTTGGAGGCACCGTCCATGGAGCCGAAGAAGTC
>CAMLNH010000025.1 GCA_946481355.1 uncultured Curvibacter sp. | reverse complement strand
GCACCTTCACCCCGTGGCAAGACATTCCCGCGGGCACCGACATGCTCTTCTACGAGGGCCTGCATGGCGCGGTCAAGACCGACACGGTCAACATCGCGCAGTACCCCGACCTGCTGATCGGCGTGGTGCCCTCCATCAACCTGGAGTGGATACAGAAGCTCATCCGCGACAAGACCCAGCGCGGCTACAGCCAGGAAGCGGTGGTGGACACCATCCTGCGCCGCATGCCCGACTACGTGAACTACATCGTGCCGCAGTTCGGGTTGACGCACGTGAACTTCCAGCGCGTGCCGGTGGTGGACACCAGCAACCCCTTCATCGCGCGCGACATTCCCAGCGCCGACGAGAGCATGGTGGTGATCCGCTTCGCCAACCCCAAGGGCATCGATTTCCCCTACCTGCTCAACATGATCGACAACTCATGGATGAGCCGCGCCAACACCATCGTCATTCCTGGCGGCAAGATGGAATTGGCCATGCAGCTGATCTTCACGCCCTTTGTCTGGCGCATGATGGAGCGCCGCCGCCGCGTGCTCGGTCTGGCCTGAGCGCGGGCGCGCAACGGCGCTGTGACGGTCTGGGCTCAGCCCTGTGGCGACCACCTGGGCAGCCTCGGGGCCTGCGCGCCGGACCGCGTGATCGACGACTTCCGCGCGCTACTGGGCTGAGGCTCAGCCGAACTTCTCGAGCAGGCGCGTGGCCTGCTCGATCTCTTCCATGGCGCGGGCCTCGTCCTCGGCCCCGTTGACGGCCTCGATCATGGTGCAGGCCATCATGCGGTAGAAGGCCTTGTCCATGGCCTTGCGCGCTGCCGACATCTGCAGGGCCACGTCCTCGCAGCTGCGGCCCTCCTGGATCATCTCGACCACGCCGCGGACCTGGCCCTCGATGCGGCGCAGACGGTTGATCACGTCCTTCTGGTGGTCCGCACGGAAGACGGCGGCGGTCGTGGCGGCTACGGCGGCGGGGGCGGGCTTGCGCGACATGGTGGGCTTGGGTGTGACAGACGGAAAAGCGGCAGTTTGCCAGATTCATCGGCGTTTTCGCTTGTTCGCGCCCACAGCTTTGTATAACCTTGTATCCATGTACCGCCAGTTCCTCCCCATTCTTGCCGCCGCCTGGGCTCTGAGCGCACAGGCCCAGGAACCGGCCATCTTCCAGGGTGCCGATCTGCGCCTGGGGGCGCAGCTGCTGGCCGAACACAAGTGCGCGGCCTGCCATCAGCAGAAGGTGGGTGGTGATGGCAGCGCCATCTACCGGCCCGCCGGGCGCATCAACAGCGCGGGCCTGCTGCGCGGCATGGTGGAGCATTGCAACACCGAGCTCAATCTGGGTCTGTTCCCGGAGGAGGTCACGGCCGTGGCTGGGGTGCTCAATCGCGACCATTACCGCTTCAGCCGCTGAGTTCGTCCGCCTGATCTCCGTAGAAACCCTGATCTGTTCTCGTGTCAACTGTTATATATTAGTACTTGCTGATATTTTGATTTAACGGCCACAGGTGCCGTGCGCAGCGCAGCACCGCAGGAGCAGGAACATGCACGACCCCATGAGTTCGGGCCGCCTACGCAAGGCGCCCGAGAGTTTTCTGAACCGTGACGGCATCCGCACGGTCATGGCTGAGGCCAAGCAAGGTCGACGCCACTTCATCCGCAACGCCTTTGCCGCGGCGGCGGCTGGTGCAGCCGGGGCCCATGCGCTGGCGCAGGGCAACCCCGTACCGGCCGAGGGCGGCGACCCCAACATCCTGAACCTGCCCGAGCACACGACCGGGCTGGGCCAGAGCGTGGCCACCGACGGCTATGGCAAGCCCTCGAAGTTCGAGAGCAATGTGCAGCGCCGCCAGAGTCCGGGTCTGACCCAGACCACGCAGGCCTCGGTGTCCTTTGCGCCCCTGCAGTCGCTGTTCGGCATCGTCACGCCCAGCGGCCTGCATTTCGAGCGCCATCACCAGGGCTGGTGGGACATCGACCCGTCCAAGCACCGCCTCATGGTCAACGGCATGGTCAAGTCCGCCAAGGTCTTCACCATGGACGAGATCATGCGTCTGCCTTCGGTCTCGCGCTTCCACTTCATCGAGTGCGGCGCCAACACCGGCATGGAGTGGGGCAACGTGGCCGTGCCCACCGTGCAGTACACGCATGGCATGCTGTCGTGCAGCGAGTTCACCGGCGTGCCGCTGATCACCCTGCTTGAGCTGGCCGGTGCCGACCTGAAGAACGGCAAATTCGTGCTCGCCGAGGGGGCCGATGGTTCCTCGATGACGCGCACCATCCCCATGGACCTGATCAAGTCGGGCGAGGTCATCGTGGCCTATGGCCAGAACGGCGAGATGCTGCGACCCGAGCAAGGCTACCCGCTGCGCCTCGTGGTGCCGGGTGTGCAGGGTGTGAGCTGGGTCAAGTACCTGCGCCGCATCGAAGTGGGCGACATGCCCTACGCGGCCAAGGACGAGGCCATTCACTATGTGGACCTGATGCCGGGCGGCCTGCATCGCCAGTACAGCAGCATCCAGGAATGCAAGAGCGTCGTCACCACGCCCTCGGGCGGCCAAGTGCTGCTGGACAAGGGCTTCTACAACGTCAGCGGTCTGGCCTGGTCGGGCCGCGGCAAGGTCAAGCACGTCGACGTCTCGGTCGACGGCGGGCGCAACTGGCGTCGTGCGCGGCTGGAGTCGCCCGTGCTGAGCAAGGCGCTGACACGCTTCAACATCGACTGGGTTTGGGACGGCAAGCCCGCCATCATCCAGAGCCGCGCCACCGACGAGACCGGCTATGTGCAGCCGACCTACAAGCAGCTGCGCGCGGTGCGCGGCACGCGTTCGATCTATCACAACAACGCCATCCAGTCCTGGCTGGTGCAGGAAAGCGGGGAGGTGAAGAATGTCCAGCTCTCGTGATGTGAAGCACCCCCTGAGTCGCTACGCGCCTCCCCCCTCAAGGGGGGCGCACCCAGCGGCCTGGCAAAGCCAGTTCCGAGGGTGCCCTGGTCTTGGCTTCGTCGTGCGTTCGATGCGTCGCTTCGGGCTCGTTCTGGGTCTGCTGATGCTGGTTGGCGTCGCGCAAGCCCAGGGCAGCAAGTTTCCGGGCGTAGGGCGCGATGCCACGGCCAAGGAAGTCGCGGCCTGGGACATCGATGTGCGTCCTGACTTCAAGGGGTTGCCCGCGGGCTCGGGCAGCGTGGCCAAGGGGCAGGAGGTGTGGGAAGGCAAGTGCGCCAGCTGCCACGGCATCTTCGGCGAATCGGGCGAGGTCTTCAGCCCTCTGGTGGGCGGCACCACGGCCGAGGACATCAAGACCGGCCGCGTGGCCAATCTCCGGCGCGCTGACTATCCGGGCCGCACCACGCTGATGAAGGTGCCCACGGTGTCCACGCTGTGGGACTACATCAACCGCGCCATGCCCTGGAATGCGCCCAAGTCGCTGAGCACCGAAGAGGTGTACGCGGTCACGGCCTTTCTGCTCAACCTGGGCGGCATCGTGCCTGACAACTACGTGCTGTCGGACAGGAACATCGCCGAGGTGCAGAAGCGCCTGCCCAACCGCAACGGGATGACGACCGATCACGCCTTGTGGCCTGGACGGGAGTTCGGCAGCAAGGCGCCGCAATCCGATGTGCGGGCCGTGGCCTGCATGAACAACTGCGCGACCGAAACGCGCGTAGCATCCTATCTGCCCGACTACGCGCGTGATGCACACGGCAACCTGGCTGAGCAGAACCGCCTGGTCGGGGCACAGCATGGTGCTGACACGAGCAAGCCCGAACCCAAGGGTGCGGGCGCCGCAGCAGCAGCTGCCGTCGCTGCCGCGCCGGCCAAGGTCGCGAGCAAGCCTGCGGCCAAAGCTGAGGGAGGCGTGGACGCCAAGGCGGTGCAGGCCCTGCTGTCCAAGTACAGCTGCACGGCCTGCCATGCCGTGGATCGCAAGCTCGTGGGCCCGAGCTTTGCCGAGATTGCGAAGAAGCATGCCGGCAAGAGCGAGTACCTCGTGGGCAAGATCAGGAGCGGCAGCGCCGGTGTCTGGGGTCCCATTCCCATGCCCGCACAATCGTTGCCTGAGGCGGACGCCAAGACCCTCGCCAGCTGGCTGGCCGCAGGTGCGGGAAAATAACGGCGCTGTTTTAAGTACAAGTACCAATAGGGCAGGATAGTTTTTTTCATTAGCATGGACTTATTCAAGGAGAGACACATGCAAACTCGTCGCGAGACACTGAAACAGAGCGCCGTGGTGGCGGGTCTGCTGGCTTCGGCTGGTGGTCTGTTGCCGCAACAGGCTCTGGCCTACGAGAAGGCTGCCTTCGATGCCAAGACCCCGGCGGACGTGGTCAAGGCCCTGGGTGGCGCTGCGCCCGTGGAGAGCAAGGACGTCACCATCGGTGGTCCGGACATCGCCGAGAATGGCGCCGTCGTGCCGCTGTCGGCCAGCACCACGCTGCCCGGCGTCAAGCGCCTGCTACTGCTGGTCGAGAAGAACCCCAGTGCGCTGGTCGCTCTCTTCAACGTCAACGACGCGATCGAGCCCAGCTTCGCTACGCGCGCCAAGATGGGTCAGTCTTCCGACGTCTACGCCGTGGCCCTGACCGCCGACGGCAAGGCCTTCTTCGCGAAGAAGGAAGTCAAGGTCACGCTGGGTGGCTGCGGCGGCTGATGGCCTCCGACATCCCCGCACCGTTTTAATCAGATTCAGGAGTCATCAACATGGCAGATCCGATGCGCATCCGCGCGCAAGCCGCTGGCGACAAGGCCACCGTGCGCGTACTCATGAGCCACGAAATGGAAACCGGTCAGCGCAAGGACGCTTCCGGCAAGACCATTCCCGCCTGGTTCATCAGTGAAGTCAGCGCCTCCCACAACGGCAAGGTCGTGCTGACCGCCGAGTGGGGCCCGGCCGTTTCCAAGAACCCCTTCATGCAGTTCATGGTCAAGGGCGCCAAAGCCGGCGACAAGATCAGCGTGAGCTGGAAGGACAACAAGGGCGACAGCCGCACCGACGAAGCCACGGTGTCCTGATCCCCACGGGATGGATGGAGAAGGGCAGCTGCCCTTCTCCATGTATTTGCTTGCACAACAAACCGACGAGGTGACAAACATGAAACGTTGGACTCTGGCCCTGGGGGCCGCCTGCCTGACGATCTGCGGATCGGCGCTGGCACAGAAATCCGCCGCCGATGGCATTGCCGAATACCGCGCCATGCTGGCCGACGGCAACCCGGCTGAACTTTTCGAAGCCAAGGGTGAAGACCTCTGGAAGCAGAAGCGGGGCCCCAAGAGCGTGTCGCTGGAAAAGTGCGATCTGGGCAAGGGTCCGGGCGTGGTCAAGGGTGCCTTCGTCGAGCTGCCGCGTTACTTCGCCGACACCAACAAGGTGCAGGATCTGGAGTCGCGTCTTGTGAGCTGCATGGAGACGCTGCAGGGCTTCAACGGCGCCGAGATCGCCAAGACGCCCTTCGGCCGCGGCGAGATGGCCAATGTCACCGCGCTGGCGACCTGGATCGCTGCCGAGTCGCGTGGCATGAAGTTCAACCTGCCCCAGGGGCATGAGCAGGAAAAGGTCATGTACGAAGTCGGCAAGCGCATCTTCTACATGCGCGGCGGCTCGCACGACTTCTCCTGTGCCTCCTGCCATGGCGAAGACGGCAAGCGCATCCGCCTGCAGGACCTGCCCAACCTGACCAAGAACCCGGGTGACGGCATCGGCTTTGCGGCTTGGCCGGCCTACCGTGTCTCCAACGGCCAGATGTGGAGCATGCAGCTGCGCCTCAACGACTGCTATCGCCAGCAGCGTTTCCCGGCCCCGATCTTCGGCAGCGAGGCCACCGTGGCCCTGGGCAGCTATATGGGCGTGAATGCCAAGGGTGCCGAGAGCATCGCACCGGCCATCAAGCGCTGAGTTGGAGACACGAACATGAAAAAACAGACGCAATACATCACCGTCGCAGCGGTCGCCGTGACGGCCGTCCTCGTCGCTGGCTGTGCCAGCCTGCCGAGCAGCGCGGAACTCGACAAGAAGGCCGCCGACATCATGCAGACCTCGTTCACGGAACGGGGCCAGGCCAAGCTGGATCGCCTAGTGCTCGACGACGCCAACCGCGAATGCATGAAGGCCGACGTGACCGGCAAGCCCCTGGACGACGCAACGGCCAAGGCCATCGAGGCCGCCAATATGGCGACCATCAAGTGGCCGGCCGGCGGACAGTACATCGGCGACTGGAAGGAAGGCGAGAAGATCGCCCAGAGCGGTCGTGGCATGACCTGGTCCGATGCGGCTGGCAGCGCCAATGGCGGCAACTGCTACAACTGCCACCAGGTCAGCAAGGAGGAGATTTCCTTCGGCACCCTGGGCCCGAGCCTGTACAACTACGGCAAGATCCGTGGCGTGAAGGATCTGTACGCGCCTGAGTCGGCCGCCATCATCCAGTACACCTGGGGCAAGATCTACAACGCGCGTGCCTACAACGCCTGCTCGCAGATGCCGCGTGCCGGCCACAAGGGCATCCTGACCGAGACGCAGATGAAGCACATCATGGCCCTGCTGCTCGATCCCAAGTCGCCCGTCAACCAGTAAGGTCTACCATCGGCCCGGGGCTGGTCCCCGGGCCTTTTTTTCTTGTAAATATCAGTGAAGACTGAACTATGAATCTCTCCAAGCGTGAATTCATGCAGGTGCTGGGTGCCGGCACCATGGCTGGCATGGGCCTGGGCGCCTACGCCGAGGCCGACGCGGCCACGGCGGCACAGGGCTTGTACGACATCCCGAAGTTCGGCAATGTGTCCCTGCTGCACATGACCGACTGCCATGCGCAGCTCAAACCCATCCATTTCCGCGAGCCCAATGTGAACCTGGGCATCGCCGGCATGAAGGGCCGACTGCCGCACCTCGTGGGCGAGCACCTGCTCAAGGTGGCCAAGGTGCGCCCCGGCACGGCCGAGGCCCATGCGCTGACCTACCTCGATTTCGAGAAGGCCGCGCAGCGCTACGGCAAGGTGGGTGGCTTCGCTCACCTGTCCACGCTGGTGCAGCGACTCAAGGCCAGCCGGCCCGGCGCGCTGCTGCTTGACGGCGGCGACACCTGGCAGGGCAGCGCCACCTCGCTGTGGACCAATGCGCAGGACATGGTCGACGCCTGCAAGCTGCTGGGCGTGGACGTGATGACCGGCCACTGGGAGTTCACCTACGGCATGGAGCGCGTGAAGGAGATCATCGAGAAGGACTTCGCGGGCAAGGTCGATTTCGTGGCGCAGAACGTCACCACCACCGACTTCGGTGACCCGGTCTTCAAGCCCTATGTGATCCGAGAGATCAACGGCGTGCCCTGCGCCATCATCGGCCAGGCCTTCCCCTACACCCCCATCGCCAACCCGCGCTACATGGTGGCCGACTGGTCCTTCGGCATCCAGGACGAGAACATGCAGAAGGTGGTGGACGAGGCGCGCGGCAAGGGCGCGCAGGTCGTCGTCGTGCTCTCGCACAACGGCATGGACGTGGACCTCAAGATGGCCAGCCGCGTGAGCGGCATCGACGCCATCCTCGGCGGCCACACGCACGACGGCATGCCCGTGGCCAGCATCGTGAGCAACAAGGGCGGCAAGACCATCGTCACCAACGCCGGCTCCAACGGCAAGTTCCTGGGCGTGATCGACTTCCAGGTCAAGGACAAGAAGGTCACCGACTTCCGCTACAAGCTGCTGCCCGTCTTTGCCAACATGCTGCCGGCCGATCCGGCCATGGACGCGCTGATCACGAAGATCCGCGCACCTTACGAGAGCAAGCTCAACGAGGTGCTGGCCGTGACCGAAGGCACGCTCTACCGCCGCGGCAACTTCAACGGCACAGGCGACCAGCTGCTGCTGGACGCGCTGATGGACGTGCAGGGCGCGGATCTGGCCTTCTCGCCCGGTTTCCGCTGGGGCACCAGCCTGCTGCCGGGCCAGGCCATCACGCGCGAGTGGCTCATGGACATGACTGCCACCACCTACTCCTACGCCACGGTCAGCGAGATGAGCGGTGCCATGATCAAGACCGTGCTCGAGGACGTCTGCGACAACCTCTTCAATCCCGATCCCTACTACCAGCAGGGCGGCGACATGGTGCGCGTGGGTGGCCTGAGCTACACCTGCAACCCCATGGCCGGTATGGGCCAGCGCATCGACAACATGACACTCAAGGGCCAGCGCATCGAGGCCGACAAGCTCTACAAGGTGGCAGGCTGGGCGCCCGTGGCCGAGGAGGCGAAGAATGCCGGCAACAAACCCGTCTGGGATGTGGTCGAGACCTGGCTCAAGGCACGCGGTGGCAAGGTCGCGCCGCGCCAGCTCAACATGCCCAAGGTCGAAGGCGTGCTGCCCAATCCGGGTTATGCGGCCTGAGTCTTTCGGTGCGCCATGAACAAGGGGGCCTGCGGGTCCCGTTTTCTTTGCGGGTAGCGTTTCAGCGGATCTGCTCGATCGAGAACTTCTTGTCCTGCACGATGGCCGGCACCAGCGCATAGCCCTGGTTCTGCCAGTGCACGAGCTCGGTGATGGCGGAAGGTGCCACCTCCACGAAGTCATGCATGTCGGCCGGCGTGTAGCCGTAGTCCTGCAGCGCCAGGCCGCAGACCCGGAACTTCACCCCCATCTCGGCGTAGTAGCGCATGCGTTGCAGCACCTCTTCATAGCGCGCGGCGTTCTTCTTCGCCAGCGCCACGATCTCGGTGCCGTGCAGCAGCACGATGACCTTGATGTCCTCCGGGAACATGCTGTAGGGCGCCTCGGTCAGCGGGTTCACGAAGCTGCGCACCCAGTAGAGCGCGGCGCCGAGCTTGGCCGGATCGTCGAGGAAGATGTCGACCAGGGCCTTGGGGTTCTGGTAGGGCGTCTGCACCACCTTGGCCTGGGCCAGCGCCGGGGCCGGCGACAGCAGCAGGGTGACGGCCAGCACGAACATGGCGCGGGCGTAAAGGGGAATGGCGTTCAGGCGCAACATGGGGGAACTCCTGATGGTCGGAGATGGGGTGGGGCCGCCATGATAGTCGCCATGCGATACGGTAGCGGGTGCAAGTGTTTCTGTGTGGGGATGATGGCGGTTCTGCTCACGGGGTGTGCCTCGATGCTGCCGGAAACCCATACCAACACCACCAGCTTCAACAGCTTTGACGAGGCGCGCGCGGCTCTGGAGAAGCTGGAGCCGCGCAAGAGCGACCGCGAAGCCCTGGAGCGCAACGGCTTTGCGCCGGCGCACCACCCCAACATGACCCTGCTCACGCATGCCGACGTGGTGCATCGCTTCGTGCCCAGTGCGCTGCTCAAGCGCGAGGACCTGGACCCCGGCATCCTGGCTTGCCTGGAAGCGCGCGATGCCTGCCGCGGCGTGGAGGTGGTGGGGGGGCGGATCTCCAAGGTCCGGACCGGTTCCTTCTGGCCCGATTTCCTCAACTTCCATCGCCGTACCGAGACCACAGGCTGGCGCTTCACTGCGCTGGTGCTGCTGATCAACGACGAGATCGTCTACCGCTCCTGGAGTGGTCAGCCCAAGATCGACGAGGTGGAGATCGTGAAGCGCCCGATGGGGCCGCTGCAGAACATCATTCCCTGAGGCACGGGCGCTGGAGCGTCAGCAGCACGTCCTGCCTATCGGGCCGCGAGCTGCGGATGTTGCGTGAACAGCTCCGCCACCCATTCCACGAAGGCCCGCACCTTGGCGCTGAGGTGCCGGTTGGGCGGGTAGACCACGTACAGCGGGATCGTGTGGCAGGTCCAGTCGGGCAGCACCTGCACCAGCTCACCGCGCGCGATCAGGGGCAGGGCCGTGAAGGCCGCGATCTGTCCCACGCCCAGGCCGGCCAGCACGGCCGCGATCATCGCGTTGCTCTCGTTCACCGAGAGCTTGTAGCGGCCTGAAATCTCCAGCGCCTGCCCGTCCTTTTCGAACTCGTTCGGGTAAGGCCGTCCGTTGCGGGTCGAGAAATAGTTCACCGTGGTGTGTTCCTTGTCCAGTTGCTCCGGATGCGTGGGTGTGCCGTGCGCCCGGATGTAGGCCGGCGAGGCCACGGTGATCAGCGGCACGTTGGCCACGCGCCGTGCCACGAGCGACTGGTCCAGCAACTCGCCGCCACGGATCACACAGTCCACGTTGTCGGCGAGCAGGTCCACGGAGCGGTCGGTTACGCCCAGGTCGAGCTGGATGTCGGGGTAGCGGCGGTAGAAGTCGGTCAGCGCGGGGATGATGACCTCGCGCGCTACCGTGGTGCCCACGTCCACCCGCAGGCGTCCGCTGGGCTTGGCCTGGGCATTGGTCATGCTGGCCTCGATGTCGTCCAGGTCGTTGAGCACGCGGGCCGTGCGCTCGTAATAGGCCGCGCCATCGGGTGTGACGGTCACGCGCCGGGTGGTCCGGTTGAGCAGCTTGACCTTGAGGCGCGCTTCCAGCTGCTGCACGAGCTTGGTCACCGTGCCCTTGGGCAGGTCCAGCGATTCGGCGGCCTTGGTGAAGGTGCCCGCCTCCACCACCCGTGCAAACACGCGTATCGACTGAATCTGGTCCATACCCTTACTCCTGGATGTGTCACTTTCAAGGCGGATTGTTCATGAATTGGAAACAGACAACTGGTCATAGCCTGCTTTATCCGCAGAAAAGGTGTGTCTATAGTCACGTCCATGGTTGCAAACTCCATCACCTCTGCCTTGCCGGCCCCGGTACAGACCCTGTCTGTGCCCGGTCAGCCGCCGCTGGAACTGCGGGTCTGGGGCCGCAAGGTGCGCGGCCAGGCCTCGCCCCTGGTACTGCACTTCCATGGTGGCGCTTTTGTCTCGGGCGACCTGGACAGCGGGGCCTGCATGGCCGAGCTGCTGGTGGACGCAGGCGCGGTCGTGGCTTCACTGGCCTATCCGCTGGCTCCGGCGCACCGCTTCCCCGATGCGGTGGAAGCCGGCTACGCCGCACTGGAGTGGCTGCACAAGCAACGCACGCGCCTGGCCGGCACAGGCGCGCCTCTGTTTGTGGCCGGTGAAGAAGCTGGCGGCAACCTGGCCGCTGCCCTGGCGCTGATGGTGCGAGACCGCGCCCACCCGCCCCTGGCCGGGCAGATTCTGGTGTCTCCCATGCTCGACCCGTGCAACGCCACGGCCTCGCTGCGCGAAACCCTGGGTGCCAGCACCTGCTGCAAGTGGATCGACGGCTGGCAGCAGTACCTGCGCGGCCCCATGGATGCTGAACACCCCTACGCCGTGCCCGGCCGTGCGCAAAGGCTGGCCGGTCTGCCGCCCGCGCTGATCCTCACGGGCAGCGACGACCCCATGCGTGACGAGGCCCTGGCCTATGCCGAGCGCCTGCGTGAGGCCGGCATCCACGTGGCTGGCGGCCTGCTGACGCCCGCCACGGGCTGGCCCGATTCGCTGGCCGAACCGCCGACCGAATGCCCCTGTGCCGTTGAAGCGCGTACGCATTTGCGTGCCTTTTTCCAGGCCACAGCGCCCCCGCCCACCTGACGGGCCCGCTTCCCTTCCCCCTGATCTCTTACACAGCCAACCCCGGTCACCCACCGGGGGCGGCCCAGCTCACCCTCAAAAAGGAAAAAAACCATGTCTCGTCTGCCTGTTCTGTCACGCCGTCGCTTCTGGTGGCCCGCTGCCGCCGCCCTGACCACGATCGCCCTGGCCGTGATCGCGCTCGTCCAGCCATCCACCTCGGCCCAGGCCAGTGCGCCTGCGGGCGCACCGCCGTCCATGCCGGTTTCCGTGGCCACGGTCACCGAAAGCGATATCGCCGCCTGGGACGAGTTCTCAGGGCGCCTCGAGGCCGTCGAACGCGTGGACATCCGCCCCCGCATCGGGGGTGTGGTGCTGGCCAAGCATTTCAACGAAGGGGCCCTGGTTGCCAAGGGCGATCTGCTGCTCACCATCGACCCCGCGCCCTATGAGGCCGATGTGGCACGCGCCGAAGCGCAGGTCGCTGCGGCCCAGGCACGTGCCACCTACACCGGCAGCGAGTACGCCCGCGCCCGCCGCCTCTGGGACGACCGCGCGATCTCGCAACGTGAGCTCGACGACCGCCAGAACGCCCTGCGTGAAGCCGAGGCCAACCTCAAGGCCACCCAGGCGCAGCTGCAGGTCGCCCAGCTCAATCTGGGCTATACCCAGGTACGCGCCCCGGTCGCCGGGCGCATCGGCAAGCTGGAAGTGACGGTGGGCAACCTCGTCGCTGCCGGTGCCAGCGCCCCCCTGCTCACCACCCTGGTCTCGGTCAGCCCGATCTACGCCAGCTTCGACGCCGATGAAAAAACCGTGGCCCGCGCGCTCAAGGGCGTCAGCGGCTTCGGCAGCAGCGCGCGCCAGGCGCTCGGACGCATCCCTGTGCAGATGGGCACCTCCGACGTGAGCGACACCCCCTACAGCGGCAAGCTGCAGCTGATCGACAACCAGGTGGACGCCCGCAGCGGCACGGTGCGTGTGCGCGCCGTCTTCGACAACAAGGACGGCCAGCTCATGCCCGGGCAGTTCGCCCGCATCCGCATGGGCCAGGCGCAGACCGCGCGCACTCTGCTGGTCAGCGAACGCGCCATCGGCACCGACCAGAACAAGAAGTACGTGCTGGTCGTGGGCGAGGGCAACAAGACCGAATACCGCGAAGTCACGCTGGGCGCGCCGGTGGACGGCCTGCGCACTGTGCACAGCGGCCTGCGCGCCGGTGAACGCATCGTCGTCAACGGCCTGCAGCGTGTGCGCCCCGGTGATGTGGTGCAGCCGCAGGACGTGCCCATGAATGCACGCGCCGGTGCCGCTAAGCAAGCCGTCGCCCTGGCCAAGCCCTGAACTTCGCGCACGAATCGAACATCATGAACTTCTCGAAATTTTTCATCGATCGGCCGATCTTTGCCGGCGTCCTGTCGCTGCTGATCCTGATCGCCGGCCTGGTCGCCCTGCGCGGCCTGCCCATCTCCGAGTACCCCGAGGTGGTGCCGCCCTCCGTGGTGGTGCGCGCCCAGTACCCGGGCGCCAACCCCAAGGTCATCGCCGAGACCGTCGCCACGCCGCTGGAGGAATCCATCAACGGCGTGGAAGGCATGCTCTACATGGGCAGCCAGGCCACCACCGACGGCGTGATGACGCTGACCGTGACCTTTGCCCTCGGCACCGACCCCGACAAGGCCCAGCAGCTGGTGCAGAACCGCGTCTCGCAGGCCGAGCCGCGCCTGCCCGAGGAAGTGCGCCGCCTGGGCGTGACCACGGTCAAGAGCTCGCCCGACATCACCATGGTCGTGCACCTGGTCTCGCCCAACGACCGCTACGACATCAACTACCTGCGCAACTACGCCGTGCTCAACGTCAAGGACCGCCTTGCGCGCATCCAGGGCGTGGGCCAGGTGCAGATCTTTGGCGGCGGCGACTACTCCATGCGTGTGTGGCTCGATCCGCAGAAGGTCGCGCAGCGCGGCCTCTCGGCCAGCGACGTGGTGTCCGCCATCCGCGGGCAGAACGTGCAGGCGGCGGCCGGCGTGGTGGGCGCATCGCCCGGCCTGCCCGGCGTGGACCTGCAGCTGTCCATCAACGCCCAGGGCCGCCTGCAGACCGAAGAAGAGTTCGGCGACATCATCGTCAAGACCGGTGCCGATGGCGCCGTGACGCGCCTGCGCGACATCGCCCGCCTGGAGCTGGGCGCGGCCGACTACTCGCTGCGCTCGCTGCTCAACAACGACCCGGCCGTGGGCATGGGCGTGTTCCAGGCCCCGGGCTCCAACGCGCTGGATATCTCCGCCCAGGTGCGCGCCACCATGGACGAGCTGCAGAAGCTCATGCCCGAAGGCGTGGAATACCGCATCGCCTACGACCCCACGCAGTTCGTGCGCGCCTCCATCAAGTCGGTGATCCACACCCTGCTCGAAGCCATCGCCCTGGTGGTGCTGGTGGTGATCCTCTTCCTGCAGACCTGGCGCGCCTCCATCATCCCGCTGCTGGCCGTGCCGGTGTCGG